>JAAYXN010000241.1 GCA_012515885.1 Rhodococcus sp. (in: high G+C Gram-positive bacteria) | reverse complement strand
TGATGGGTCGTAACGAGGGCCTCACCACTGTTGACGAGCTTGAAGCCCGCCACGTGAAGGAAACGGGTTCGTTGCTGATGCAGCGTTCACGGATTCTCGCGGAAAAGGTTGAACAGGGCACATGCGCCATCGTCGGTGTCACCTACAAACTGACAGATGGCCAGGTCAAGCTGAAGGACGTGATTGGTGATGTGGGGGAAGTCGCAGGCTGAATCGGTAACTGTGTTGCGACACGCCGCGGTAGCTGACCTCTAGCGCGTCGTCGTCGCTTTACCGTTGAAGAGTGTTCCAACCCACTGGTCCGTTGCCTCCGGAGATTTACTGGCGCCGTCGCGCCGTAGCTCTCGGTGCCCTCGTGCTTGCGCTGGTGCTGGTGGTGTTCCTGATTGTCTCTCTCGGGGGCAGTGATCCTGATCCTGCCGAGGCGGGCACCACGGGCGTGGAAGTGGCGGCGACGCCCACGTCGATTTCGAATTCCAGTTCTGGATCGGGCAGCGGCGGCTCCGGTGGTTCCGGCGGAACCGGCGGTGAAGGCAGCGGGGGCGATACGACAGAGTCCACCGCAACGACCAAGACGTCTGCGCCTCCCGGGCCGCCAGCGCCTGCCGGACAGTGCCCGGATCAGTCTTTGGCTATCAAGGTCAACCACGACAAGCCCACGTACATGCCGGGCGAGGAGCCGACGTTCACCACCATCATCACCAACATTGGTGACGAGAAGTGCGAGCGCGATCTCGGTAGCGGTTTCCAGCAGGTTCTCGTCTACACGCTCGACGGTCAGCACCGGCTGTGGTCCAACACGGATTGCTTCCCACAGACTGAGCCGGATGTGCGTGCGATGGAACCGGGTGAGCAGGCAGTGTTCAGCGTGAAGTGGTCGGGTAAGACGTCGATGCCTGATTGCACGCAGCAACCGGAACCGGTTCGTGAACCGGTTGGCCCTGGCGCATACATTGCGGTCGCCCAGATTGGTGAACTGCGCTCGGCTCCCGAGCCGTTCAATATGGGCTAAAGCCCGGCCGCAGAGGTTCGGCTTGCTGGGTCGTTCGCCTAGTCGTACGGGTTAGTGATCACGGTTTCAGCGAGACGGGAAAGCCCCTCGCGGATGTGCCGTGCCCACAGCCCACCGATGCCGTCTACTGCCTGCAGATCAACTGCTGTTGCTGCCAGTAGTGCTTGCAGAGTGCCGAATGCCCCTACCAGCCGGTGTATTTGGCTAAATTGCAGACGCGGCACGCGGTGCAGGACACGGTATCCGCGCGGGTTCATTGGAGAATCGAGTGCTTCGATGGTGGACGGGTAGCCAAGCGCACGAGCCAACGTGGTGAGGTCCAGCAGGTCCGCGTCAGTGATGCGGTCAAGCGCTGACAGCGTGTGCTCAACGTCAGCGAGCGATACGGCCCCGGTACCGGCGTGATAGTCGCGGACAATGAGTTCGCGGGCTTGGTCGTTATCGCCAACGAGGTCTTCTAGCTGGAGGGCTAATTGCCTTCCGTCCGTACCCAGTTCGAGCACGTCGCGTTCAATCTCGACCGAGACTCGTCGAACCATTTCCAGTCGTTGCACCACGATCAGTGCGTCCCGCAGCGTCACGAAGTCTTCGATTTCGACGACGGAAAGCTGCCTGGTCACTTCGTCGAGGCGCGCTTTGTAGCGTTCGAGGGTGGCTACTGCCTGGTTGGCGCGCGAGAGGATCGCGTCTGAGCCTGCGAGGACATGCCGGGTGCCGTCGATGTAGACACTCACAATTGACGTCGATTGGCTCACTGATACGACGGGGAAGCCGGTTTGGATTGCGGTGCGCTCCGCGGCGCGGTGGCGGGTACCGGATTCGACGGTTGCAATGGTGTGGTCGGGGACAAGCTGCACATTGGCGCGGACAATGCGGGTGGCATCAGTCGAAAGCACAACCGCGCCATCCATTTTCGACAATTCCCGCAGCCTAGTAGGCGCAAAGTCGACGTCGAGAACAAAACCGCCGTCGCACAGGCTCTCCATACGCTCGTCGTAGCCGAGGACGATCAGGGCACCGGTGCGACCGCGAAGGATGCGTTCAAGACCGTCACGAAGACCCGTTCCGGGTGCGAGTCGGGCGAACGTGTCGCGCAACGTCGCCGACTGCTCGGCCTCGTTCATTTGCGCAACACTCCTTAGGAGGTGGACGTCACATTGGTTGGGGCCACAAAATCTACCTGCAGCGCCGCCTTCTAGATTAACTGTTTATGAGTAGTAACTGGAACTTGCCCGACGACCTCACTATGCCTGCTCGTGCGGACGTCTTCCCGGCGCCCGGTGGCGTGCTGCCCCAGCACTGGTCAAAGTGCTTTGGTTGCGGCGATGACCAGCCGGCTGGAATGTCGATGTCGTTCGTCGCGGGCGAGGGCCTGGAAGTTTTTGGCCGTCTTCAAGTAGCGCGGAAGTACCAAGGTGGTCCCGGCGTGATCCACGGCGGAATCCTCAGTGCAGCGTTCGACGAGGCGCAGGGCATCGGTTGTATGAGTGTGGGTGCCGCCGTCGTGACGGGGCACCTGGAGATTGATTTCGCGCGTCCAATCCCACTGGATTCCGTCCTGGAGATTCATGCGTGGATTGAAGGCTCGGTGCGTCGCAAGATCTACACCAGCGCGGAAGCGCGCATCGTGGAAGGCCCGGGCGCTGATCCAGACGTGGTTGTTGCGACCTCGCGTGCCCTGTTCCTGACGATCACCGCTGAGCATTTTGAGAAGGTC
Source organism: Rhodococcus sp. (in: high G+C Gram-positive bacteria) (assembly GCA_012515885.1). Taxonomy (GTDB): domain Bacteria; phylum Actinomycetota; class Actinomycetes; order Mycobacteriales; family Mycobacteriaceae; genus Rhodococcus_F. The sequence goes on along the minus strand of JAAYXN010000241.1, from coordinate 233 downwards.
AAAAAGCTCTCGCGCGAAGGTAGCGAAGCGAACGAATCAGATGCGGCGTTGCCGTCGTCGATCTGACGCCTGCACGAGATTCCTCGGTTTAAATTCCCATCGAGGTCAGTGCGGCGGCAAGCGTGCTGACCTCGGTGATTTTCATTCCCGGCTGGGTGCAGGTTGATCCGGTGGGGACGATGGCTCGGGTAAATCCGAGCCGAGCGGCCTCGGCAAGGCGGCGGCCCACGCCC
>JAAYXN010000240.1 GCA_012515885.1 Rhodococcus sp. (in: high G+C Gram-positive bacteria) | reverse complement strand
GACATGGAGCGATGAGGACATTGTCAGCGCTATCGCTGGCTATCTGCCTGGACGCGGCAGCATCCCCCAAGACACCTCGTTCCACGACCTGGGACTGGACTCGGTCAGTGCGGCAGAACTTGCCCGTCACCTCTCTGGCATTGTGGGGAAACAGGTTCCGGCCACCGTTGTTTTCGAGCACTCGACGCCGCGGCTACTGATAGCTGCGATGCGCACCTATGCGCCGCCCGCGCCTACCGCCGCCCGCAGGCAGTCAGTAGAGCCCACCGCCACGCTTGCGTCCGCCCCGGCCCCATCGCCGGTATCGCTGCGTGAACCCGAGGCGACGACGGTCGACGTCGTGGGCATCGGATGTCGAGGTCCGGGTGGTATCGCCAGCGCTGATGATCTGTGGTCGCTGCTACTCGGCGAAGTAGATGCGATCGGCGCACCCGATCAAGAGCGCCGCAGGTTGGGCATTGATTGGCCCGGTGGATATATGGAATCCCCGCTCGGCTTCGACGCCAACTTTTTCGGTGTCACCTCAGGCGAAGCGCGTGAAATGGATCCGCAGCAGCGTCAGCTCCTTGAAGTTGCCTGGGAAGCACTTGAAGACGCCGGGATCCGGGCCAGCGACCTCAAAGGTTCACGCACCGGGGTATTTATCGGAATCAGCTCCAGCGAATACCAGTCGCGAGTGACCCACCATGGTCAAGCGGCCGCGACCCCGTACTTCGGTACCGGCACGTCCCACAGTGCGGCAGCTGGGCGCCTGGCCTACTTCCTCGGAACGACAGGCCCGTGCGTCGCAGTCGATACCGCATGTTCGTCGTCGCTCACCGCGACCCACCTGGCGCTGCGCAGTTTGCGAGCAGGCGAATGTGACCTCGCCATTGTTGGTGGCGTCAACGTCATTTCGGGTCCGGAGATCCACGAATCGAGTGCTGCGGGGCGGGCATTGGCCAGCGACGGACGCTGCAAGAGCTTTTCCGAGTGGGCCGACGGATACTCTCGCTCGGAAGGTTGCGGCGTCGTCGTCCTAGCAACACGTGCGCAGGCGGCAGGACGCCGCAGCTATGCCGCTCTGGTGGGTTCAGCGATCAACCAGGACGGGCCCAGCAACGGGTTCACCGCACCGTCACCGACCGCGCAGACCGCGCTGATCCGGCAGGCGGTGCAGGACAGCGGAGTCGATCCGCAGCACATCGGCTACATCGAAGCGCACGGCACCGGTACGCCGCTGGGCGATCCGGTGGAACTCGTCGGAATCAATGCGGCGCTGCCGAATTCGACTATCCACTTCGGTGGCACCCGCTACATCGGTAGCTGCAAAAGCAATCTGGGACACCTGGAAGCCGCGTCGGGAATCTTCGGTCTGATTAAGTCGGCGTTGACGCTCTATCACGGCGTCCTTCCCGCCTCGCTGCATTGCGGCCGCCCAACCCCGTCATTCGCGTGGGATTCGTCGGCACTCGCGGTTCCGCAGCGCGCAGTGCGCTGGGAATCATCGGCACCAAAAGTGGTTGGTGTCAGCGCCTTTGGATTCACCGGCAGCAACGCGCACGTGCTTCTGCAAGCAGCCACTAGCGACGAAGCAGCTCCAAGCGGACCGTTCCCTGCGTCGTCGTATGTCGTCGCGGTGTCGGCGCGCACCAAACGCGGTGTGCAGGCACAGGCGGAGGCTTTCGCGGAGCTCTTCGAACAGCTCTCCGGAGACAGGCTGCGCCAGGCGTGCCTCGCCTCCTGGTCTTCTCGCAGCCGACTGGACCATCGCGGGGTTGCCGTGGGGACCACCGGCAGCGAGATCGCCTCGGCGCTGCGCACCATCGCGGCAGGAAGCCCGGACGACACCCGCACCCGTCTCGGCACCGCCAGCGACGAAACACTCCCCGTATTCGTGTTCTCCGGTTTCGGGTCACAGTGGATGGGAATGTTCACCGCTGGGCTGAGTAATGCCCCCGACCTGGCCCCGCACATCGAGCAGGTCTCACGGGCGGTGAAGGCAGTGACAGGGTGGTCGCCCATCGATCGCCTGCACGCAGGCGACTACGCCGATTCCGAAGACGACCAGCAGGTACTGATCTTCTCGATACAGGTGGCCGTGGCGTACTGGCTGCGTGACCACGGAATCACCCCGGCAGCGATCATCGGCCACAGCATGGGCGAGGTGGCGGCCGCACACATTGCAGGCGCCCTAACACTTGCCGACGCCGCACGGCTCGCGGTGATTCGCGCGTCCATCCTCGGAAACATCGTTGGACACGGCGGAATGATCTTCATTCAGAGCCCAGAGGAGAAGGTGCGCGAGCTTCTCGCGACAGCCGAGATCGATCTGGAAGTGGCGGTCATCAATTCACCGGACTCGGTGGTACTCAGCGGCGATGAAACACAGCTAGAAGTCATCGAAAAGTACTGCCGCGAACGCAATATCTACGCGCAGCGCGTGCGTGCGAGCGGGCCAGGGCACAGTCGCATGCTCGACAACTTCGAGTCGGCTTTCCACAACGCTGTTTCCGATATCGCATTCGGTGACGCGAGTGTCCCGCTCTACTCCCCATGTCGGGGCGGCAAACAGGTGAGCAGCATCGACGCAGCATATTTCTGGACCAATGTGCGTGGCAGTGTTCGATTCGCCGATGCAGTCAGCAGTGCAATGAGCGATGGGTTTACTGAGTACCTGGAAATTTCTCCCGCGCCGATCGTGGGTAGGCCGCTGAAATCTTTGGCACGCGCCCAGGGCAACGCCGACGGCATCCATGCGAGCCTGCTGCGTGACGGCGATGTCACTCTGGACCTGGCGCTGCTGTTCGGGACTGCGTACTGCCGGTGGGCTGACGTCGGAGCACACAGCGATCACTACTGCGGCTACGTCAGTAACGCAGCTTCCGCCCTGCCCAACTATGCGTGGAATCATCGGAACTACAAACCTGAAGACGACGATTCGCAGACTTCGTACGCTCCGCCGACGCAGCCAGCACCCCCGCGCAGTGGTCCCGATGCGGCAGTGTCAGTTGTTCCTGACGCGGCAGTGTCTGTTGCTATCGATGCGACGGGATCGGTGGCCAACCGTGCCGAGGCTGTTCTCGTCGCTTCTGTACCGGTCGTCTCCTCGGATGTGGTGCGCGAAAAAATTGTTCAGCGCTGCAAGGAGATCCTGTGCATCGACGATGACGATGATTCGATCACCGCGAGCCACGGGTTCTTTGAAATGGGTCTGACGTCAGTGACGGGGCTGGAACTGAAAGCGGTCATTGACCGTGACTTCGGCATCTCCCTCGACAACGGTGTCGTGTTCGACTACCCGACACCGTCGCTGCTCGCCGACTGCATCGTCGCGGACTACCTCCCCACTTCCAGTGAACCGGTTGCTGGCGTTGGCGTCGCGCAGGTTG
>JAAYXN010000239.1 GCA_012515885.1 Rhodococcus sp. (in: high G+C Gram-positive bacteria) | reverse complement strand
TTATCCCTGAAGACCTCGCGGTGCATCGCGTCGCTTCTCGCGTCAAGAAGGGAGGCCATTCCGTTCCTGAGGCAAAGATCCGTGGGCGCTATCAACGGCTGTGGTCACTTGTTTCCCAAGCTATAACGCTCTGCGATAGTGCGACCCTCTACAACAACAGCCGCAGCAAGATGACCATCGTCGGCCGGTTTGCTGACGGCGTTTATACCGGGGATGCGACGCTGCCTTCCTGGTTCCCGCAGCCCCTGCGCGAGATCGCCATTCTCCCCGACCAGTAAAGGGCACTGACCTCTACGTTCGCTGCGCGGCCAGGTGGATTGCAGGAAAACGGTGCTCTGTGTCGGGGCGACTCACTGTGCGCCACAGTTCGGCAAATCCCGCAGCCTTCAAGGCCTCCGCCAACGTGTCGGGATGCCACCGCCACGCTCGCGCCACCCTGTGGTCAAATTCGGTGACACCTGGGCCGTCGCTGGCCTGACATGCAATAAGTACGACGCCGCCGCGTGCGACACGCTGCACCCACACAGCAAGAACGTGCGGCACCTCATCTGGATCGATATGAATCAGGCTGTAGCGGGCAAGTATCGCTTTCACCATGAGCCCCGAAGCTGCTCCTTCTAGCCGCGCATCGTCGTGAACGAACTGACAGTCGGGATAGCTACTGCGTGCACGACCAAGCATCTGCGTACTCGGATCGACGCCGACGATCTCCAAACCCTGCAGCGCGAGGTCGTTAGTGATGTGGCCGAGTCCGCAACCCACGTCCACCAGTACTCCTGGAAGCGTCTGTTCCTTCACTAGATCGGCGAACGAGCGAACTGCGTGCTGTTCGAGGGATGTCTCATAAGGCTGCGGGAAGGTCTTGGCGTACAGACCCGCGAGAGCGTCGTAGCCGGGTTGGTCAGTCACCGCACCACTATCGCAGTTGCAAGCTCTCGTATTGCAACCTCGATAACCAGCGACCAAACCGGACACCGTCGGGTTCAGTGGGCTGGTGCGCTAGCCAGGCTTTACGCTTTTCACTATGGCGGCAGTGAACAAGGTCTACGCGGCTCGACTTGCGGGGCTCGTAGTCCTCGGACCCGACGGCGAATCCATCGGGCGGGTCCGCGACGTTGCAATCACCGCACGAATCGGACGGCAACAACCCCGCGTACTTGGGCTCGTCGTCGAAATGCTCACGCGCAAAAGAATATTCGTGCCGATCCTCCGCGTCACCGCCATCGAACCCGGATCTGTCACCCTCACCACCGGAAACGTCAGTTTGCGGCGATTCCGGCAGCGTCCCGGTGAAGTCCTCGCGCTCGCCCAAATCCTCGATTCACGTGTGCGTGTCGACGACCCGGAGCATGAAGAACTCCACGGCATCGACGTAGTCGTCGTTGACCTCGGAATTGAACAAACACGCACCCGCGACTGGGTCGTCAATAAGGTGGCGGTTCGCAGCGTTCGAGGCCGTCTCGGTCGCCGATCCGCGATCCGTGTCGTTGATTGGCAGCATGTTCAAGGCCTCACCCAGACTGACCTGTCCCTGCCCGGTCAGGGCGTTTCAGCGCTGCTGAGCCAGTACGAAGGGATGCGCGCCGCCGACGTCGCCAACGCGATGCGCGAACTTCCCGAAAAGCGCCGTCACGAACTGGCTGTCGCCCTCGATGACGAGCGTCTCGCCGACGTCGTGCAGGAGCTTCCCGCCGACGACCAAACGGACCTCCTCATGCACCTCGAAGTCGAACGCGCAGCCGACGTCCTCGAAGCGATGGACCCCGATGACGCCGCCGACGTCCTCGGTGTCCTGCCGGAAACTGAAGCGGAATCGCTACTGCGCCTGATGGATCCGGAAGACTCTGAGCCGGTCCGCCGACTCCTTGAGCACCTTCCTGACACGGCCGGTGGCCTGATGACTCCGGAGCCGATCGTGCTCACCGCGGGCGCGACCGTCGCGGAGGCTCTCGCTCGCGTCCGCAACCCCGACCTCACGCCTGCGCTCGCCAGCATCGTCTGCGTTGTACGCCCGCCGACCGCTACACCTACCGGGCGTTACCTCGGCTGCGTGCACTTACAGAAACTGCTGCGAGAACCACCTGCCAGCCTCGTCGGCGGAATCCTCGATACCGACCTGCCGACGTTGGCGCCGGATGAGCCACTGACCGCTGTGACGCGGTATTTCGCCACCTACAACCTGGTTTGTGGGCCTGTAGTTGACGACGAAAACCACCTGCTTGGTGCCGTGACCGTTGACGACGTCCTCGACCACCTGCTGCCTGAAGACTGGCGCGAGGAGGACCCTGCCGATGACTGAGAAAAGTTCGCGTCGCCTGTCTGCTCGGCAACGCCTTGAAACACCACGTGCTGGTCGCGGTTTCCGTCTCAACTATGACGTGGAGGCAGTGGGCCGAGTCAGCGAGTCCATTGCCCGGTTCCTCGGCACGGGCCGCTACCTTGCGTTTCAGACGATCTTCGTCATCGTGTGGATTGCGTTGAACCTGTATGCAGTCGGAATGCAGTGGGATCCGTACCCGTTCATTTTGCTGAATCTGGCGTTCTCCACGCAGGCCGCGTATGCCGCTCCGCTCATTCTGCTCGCCCAGAATCGGCAGGAAAACCGGGACCGCGTCTCGCTGGAAGAGGACCGCTCGCGGGCTTTGCAGACGAAAGCTGATACCGAGTTCCTTGCCCGGGAACTTGCGGCGCTGCGTATCGCTGTCGGTGAGGTCGCGACCCGTGATTACTTACGGCGCGAACTGGACGAGATTAAGACGCTCCTGGCCGATATTGAGGCTCAACGTTCAGGCGAACCTGCCGATCACGACAGGTAAAACTCCGGGCGAAGGTTGTCTGAGCCATAACCACTCCGAAGCCGTCACCAATATGTAACGTGTGTCACAGATTGCGCACGGTGCGCTTTCTACGCATCACACACAGCGTTGCTGGGGGTGAAAAAGAGTGCGGATTCGTGGACTTCTCGCGGTCGCCATTCTGCTGGCCGGGGCATCTGCAACAGCGGCATCAACGGACTTTATTGAGACCGGCTTGCCGCGTGCAGTCGGTGCGGAACCACCGGGAACGACGAGCATTGAGCTCACGGCCCTGCCTCCCACTGGTTTCTTGAAGCCGGTTCCGCGGGTTCCACGCTCTCAACGCACGGCGCCGCCTCCGCCGAGCCCCGAGATGCTTGCGCCTGAATTTCCGGCGCTGACCGGGCTCATCGCCGCGCCCATTCTGCTCAGCGCCCTCGGTATCCCCGAGATCATTCTCAACGCGTATCGCGCCGCTGAGTTGGAGATGATGCTGGAGGCACCGACGTGCGGCGTGTCGTGGAATCTGCTGGCCGGGATCGGACGCATCGAATCTGGGCATGCGCGCGGTGGACGCACAGACGCGGTAGGCACCACGCTTGGACCGATACTCGGGCCCGTCCTTGACGGCCATCTCGCTGGCAACGAAATCATTCGTGACACTGACGGCGGTCGCATCGACGGCGATGCGCAGCATGACCGTGCTGTCGGCCCCATGCAGTTCATTCCTTCGACCTGGGCCAGCTACGCCTCTGACGGCAATGGCGACGGAGTTGCCGATCCTCACAATATTTTTGATGCGGCGCTCGCTGCCGGTCGCTATTTGTGTGCGGGTGGTGCCGATCTGCGTGACGGCGATCAACTGCGGCGCGCGGTTCTGCGTTACAACAATTCGTCGGTGTATGCGACGACGGTGATCGGGTGGGCGCAGGCGTATGGGCGCGGAACTACTCCCGATGCCCTCCATTCCCCTGGTAGCAGCGCACCGTCGGACGCGTCGACCGCTCAACTCATGGCTGGGACACCGTCTTCACCGACCCCGCAACAGGGCACCGACACGCCGGAGCCGGAAATTTCTCCGGAGGCGCCACCGGGGCCCGTTCCAGCGTTCCCCGGGCTACCGCAACTCCCTCCGCTTCCCTGCCTGTTGTGCCCACCTGACAGCCGCGAATAGTCGTCCATCAACGGCAATATAGGCACCGTGTAGCTACTTTCAGATCTGTCCTAAATTCCCAGCGGAAACCCCTCCAACAGATCACGGAGATATAACGGAAACATCTCGAATCGTGTACCGTCACCGGAGCAACCAGGTTAGTTCCAGGTTCGTTTGCGGGGCGCGTAGGAGGATTCGAGTGGGTCGGCACAGCAAGAAAACAGAATCACGACTGCGCCGGAACTCGGTCATCGCACTTGCTGGTCTCGCTCCCGCTGGCCTCGTCACCGCTACCGCGAACGCTGTTGCCAACTCTGATCTGTCGTTCTTCAACACCACTGCTGACGCTGACGGCGCTGCCGTGCAGGCAGCCGCAGATCGCGTGCTCTCCGATTTCTCTGGGGATCTAAGCAACCTGGCTCGCTTGAGCAGCGACATCGAGTTCCTCGCGCAGGCACCGCAAGAACCGGCTCTAGCGCCGGTACAGGAAACCCCGCCGCTTCCGGGCAGTCTCGCCGAAGGCGCCCTGGGCATTCCGGGGATCCTCGTCGACGCCTACCAAAATGCCGAGCGCATCCTGAGCGTCGAAAATCCGAGCTGCAACATGTACTGGACGCTGATCGCCGGTGTGGGCCGCGTCGAATCCACCCACGCGTACGACGGCAAGGTCGACGAGCACGGCACGATGCTCCAGCCCGTTCTTGGACCGCGGTTGGACGGCACACTCGCCGGGAATGCCACGATTCGCGATACGGACGGCGGCGCCCTTGACGGCGATCCCATCTTTGACCGTGCGGTCGGCCCCACCCAGTTCCTGCCTGAGACCTGGAATCGGTATGCAGCAGACGCCAACGGTGACGGTTTCGCCGATCCACAAAACGTCTACGACTCAGCACTGACCACCGGCAAGTACCTGTGTGATGGCGGCCTGGATATGCGCAACCCCATCGAGGTGTCGAAGGCGGTCTACCGCTACAACAACTCCGCCGCGTACGTCGCGAATGTGCTGGCGTGGTCCGCTGGCTATTCGACCGGCATCGTGCCGTCGTCGGCTGAACTACCGCGAATCCACTAAAGCGCCCTACCGGCAGCGCAACGCTTGCTTATTGGGCCAGTGACCAGGCCCAGCAAGTACGTCCCTACGATAGAAGTCATGGCAGTAGTGAACGAGTCTGATATCCGCGGCGCACTCGCACGCGTAGAGGACCCGGAGATCCGCAAACCCATCACCGAACTCGGGATGGTTCGTAACGTCGATATCGCTGACGACGGCAGCGTCGACATCGGGATCTACCTCACCACCGCCGGTTGTCCGATGCGGACCGAAATCACTGAGCGGGTCACGAAAGCTGTTGCTGACGTTGCCGGTGTCGGCGCGATTCGCGTCGAACTCGATGTGATGAATGACGAGCAGCGCACGGAGCTGCGTAAGTCGCTGCGCGGCGATTCTGCAGAACCGGTCATTCCCTTCGCTCAGCCAGGTTCTCTGACCCGGGTGTACGCGGTGGCGTCCGGCAAGGGCGGTGTCGGTAAGTCGTCGGTCACGGTCAACCTTGCCGCCGCGCTCGCTGATCGTGGGCTGTCAGTGGGTGTTCTGGATGCCGACATTTACGGGCACTCGGTGCCCCGCATGTTGGGTACCGATGCGAAGCCCACCCAGGTGGAGCGGATGATTGTCCCGCCCATCGCGCATGACGTGAAAATGATTTCGATCGCCCAGTTCACGCAGGGCAATACCCCTGTCGTGTGGCGTGGCCCGATGCTGCACCGCGCGCTGCAGCAGTTCCTGGCCGATGTGTTTTGGGGCGATCTGGATGTGCTGCTGCTCGATCTTCCGCCCGGCACCGGCGACGTAGCTATTTCGGTGGCCCAGCTGATTCCCAATGCCGAAATTTTGGTGGTGACCACTCCACAGCAGGCTGCCGCTGAGGTTGCCGAACGTGCCGGAGCGATCGCACTCCAGACGCGTCAGCGCATCGTCGGTGTCGTGGAAAACATGTCGTGGATGGAGATGCCGGACGGCACCCGGATGGACGTGTTTGGTTCTGGCGGTGGCCAGGCGGTCGCGGAGCGTCTCACCCGTGCAGTGGGCGCCGAGGTGCCGCTGCTCGGCCAGATTCCGCTGGAGCAGGCGGTCCGGGAGGGCGGCGACGCCGGTACCCCGATCGTGCTCGGTCAGCCGGATACTCCTGCGGCCACGGCGCTGCGCGGGGTCGCTGAGAAGCTGGCGGTCCGTAAACGGGGACTGGCAGGTATGTCGCTCGGTATCGATACGACGCGGCACCTGTAAGCCAACTACCTACTGACACCGCAGCTGGCGAGGATCTCGTCAGCTGAGTGGGAGTAACCCTCGAATCCTGAGCGGGAGAAGCTCTACGTCGCGTCGGTGTCGATCGGCGGACGCTTATCCGCTGCAGCTGCGCCTCCAGCTGCTCCCGCACCGGGCGAGCTGGACGCTACGGCGCCTCCGGTTGCAGCGCCTGCTGCGCTGGTGCCGGAGGTGACGTTATTGAGCGAGAGCCCATTGTTGAGGTCGTTCCGGGCATTATCGATGCTGGAGAAAAGGGAGCCATCACCGTCAAGCAGGTGCTTGGTGATTGCGGCACGCGGGCTCATGCCGCGCAGTTGATTGAGCTCCGACAGCGGTTTGCGCAGGTCATCAAATTCTGGACCCAGCTCATCCTTGAGCTGCTGGGTTGCTCCGCTGGCATAGTTACGCACCTGCCGCAGGGATTTCGATACCCAACTGATGGCACCGGGAAGCCGCTCTGGCCCCAAAATGACCAGAGCTGCGATGAGGATGACTACGAACTCGCCCCAACCGACGTTGCCGAACACAGGGCCAGACTACTGTGCGTCGTACCTTCGTGTTCGATCAGCCAGATATCGCTGCGGGTTCTGTGACACACCTAGTCCGATACCGGGGTCACTTGGACCTCGACACTACGGCCTTCGCGAACCAGTTCGACCGTGGTGGGCTCACCAATCTGCTGCAGGTTGACGGCGACCGTCAACTCGTCGGCACTGGTGACCTGTCGATCCCCGACCCGCACGATCACATCCCGCTCAACGATGCCTGCATTAGCCGCTGGGCTGCCTTCACGAACGTTGGCGACCTCAGCACCGGAGGTGACGTCGTTGACGACGGTGCGGGCGTTGACGCCGATATCTGGGTGATGCATTTCGCCATCGCGGATCAGTGCCTGGCTAATCCGGGACACGTCGTCGATGGGGATCGCGAATCCCAGACCCACGGATCCGCCCGTTTCGCTGAGCATGGCTGTGTTGATGCCAATGACCCGTCCGGCGCCGTCAACGAGTGCGCCACCTGAGTTGCCGTGGTTGATCGACGCATCAGTCTGGACGGCGTCGATGACGGCGTTGGTGTCGGTGCCCTGGCCCGCGAGCCGCACGGGGCGGTTGAGCGCGCTGACGATACCTGCGGTGACGGTTTTGCTGAGCCCCAGCGGCGAACCCACGGCGACGACGTCGTCGCCGACGCGTACGTCTTCGGACTTTCCTAATTCAGCAACCGTGAGGTTGTCGGCTTCAACTTTGAGGACAGCGAGGTCCATTTTGATGTCGCGTCCGACGATGTGGGCCTGTGTTTTTGTGCCGTCCGAGAAGATGACCGAGATGGTCGAGTTGTCTGGGGCGGTGGCGGCGGAGGAAATCACGTGATTGTTGGTCACGATGTATCCCTTGCCGTCGATCACGACGCCCGAGCCGGTGCTTCCTTGCTGGCCGGAAGCCACCTGGATGGAGACGACGGCGGGCAGTACCGCGTCAGCGATTTGCGCGACCGGTGATGTGCCGTGCGGGCCGTCGCTGCTCTGCGCGAGCGTGACGCGTTGGCTGGTCAACGATCCACGGTCGGCGGTAAG
>JAAYXN010000238.1 GCA_012515885.1 Rhodococcus sp. (in: high G+C Gram-positive bacteria) | reverse complement strand
CTCGCCCATGAAACTGGCGCCCTCTGGTAGCGAGGCAGACAACTGCACGCTGCAGTACACACACCGTAACCACTGCCGCGGCGAGGTGGTTGACGGGTCTACACACCCGGCGTAACGTACAACTAAATGGTTGTAGTTAGCGAGTTGAAGGACATCAGCGTGCTTACCGAAGACAGCGTCGACCGCGTATTTCACGCTCTAGCAGCGTCCACTCGGCGCGACATTTTGCGGCGCACCATCGAACAGGAACATTCCGTATCAGCACTCGCCCGCGAGTACGACATGTCTTTCGCAGCTGTTCAAAAACACGTCGCCGTGTTGGAGGCAGCTGGCCTGATCATCAAGCGCGCCGAAGGACGCGAACGTCTCGTCAGAGCGGACCCCACCATGATCGCCCGAGCCAAAGCACTCCTTGCACAGTACGAAGACCTCTGGCGTGCACGCATCGATCGACTCGACGCGATTCTCGCCGAACCCGACTCCTAAGCCCCGCGCAGCAATCCCGTCGCCCGTCCGAGCACACTCCCCTACCCGTAAGGACACCCGCCATGCCTGTCACCGACATCGTCACCGATCCGCAGGAACTCACCCTGACGATCACTGCCGATTTCTCAGCCCCCGTAGAACGCTTATGGAAGGTGTTCACCGATCCTCGTCAGCTAGAACGCTTTTGGGGCCCGCCCGGTTGGCCCGCTACGTTCACGAGCTTCGACTTCACTGTTGGTGGCCGCGCTCTTTATCAGATGCAAGGACCGAACGGAGAGAGCGAGCTGTGTGGGTGGGAGTTCACGCGAATAGTTCCCGGCGAATGCTTCGAGGTGCTGGATGGATTTGTCGATGAGTCAGGCACAATGCACGACAACGTCGTCCCCGCTATGCGCATGGTCTTCAGTTTCCAGTCCACGACGCAAGGTTCCCGCCTGAACAGCGTCACCCACTTCACCTCAGCGCAGGCCCTAGAGAAGTCCGTAGAGATGGGCATGGTCGAAGGCACCCGCGCCGCGATGGACCAAATCGATACCGTCCTCATCGATCTCCGCGAATATGCCCAAGGCAAAGGCACCCGCACCGAAATCCTCGACGACACCCACGTACGGATCACCCGTCTCATCAATGGTTCTCGCGACGATGTGTGGCGAGCCCACCAGGATCCGGAGCTGCTGAAGAAGTGGCTACTTGGCCCCGACGGCTGGATCATGACTGTTGCAGAACCGGGCGAGAAAGTGGGCGATAGTTTCCGGCAAATGTGGGAGCAGGACGGCGCACCCGACACCGCGTTCGGTTTCGAAGGTGAAATTTTGCTGATCGACGCTCCGCGCCGCGAAGTGACTACTGAGAAAATGATTGGCACTGACGGCCCATCCACGACCAACGATTTGCAACTGTATGAAGAGGATGGGGCCACACTCATCACCCTGTTGATCGAGTACCCCACCAAGGAACTCCGCGACACCATCTTGGCTACGGGGATGACGGACGGAATGGAAACGTCCTACCAGCGTCTCGACGACCTCGTCGGGTCATAATTCGGTCCTGACGCCGTCGTCGAATCGCGTTTTAGGGCTGACGCTCTCCGGGTGTGGCCGCTGCCAGTCAGTGGCCACACCCGGAAAAGAAACTCGTCGAGAAGACGCTCACTGAGAAAAAACGACGTGATAGGTGAGGCGGTGCATGTCCGCGACACTGACGCCGGTAATACCTACTTCAAACGTATCGTTGGCGAATGTCGCGGTCCGGAGCGTTTCATCCGGCGCGGTAGGCGCGCTGCGGACGTCAAACCCGCCGTCTTTGAGCAGCTCCACCGCATCATCGAATGACGCTTCTGTTGCGCCGGTAACTTCGAGTCCCACAGAATCTTTCACCGGAGACGTGTACTCCATGTAGCTTCCAGGAACCACTGGGATCTCGTCGGGAAATCCTTCAGGCCGCTCGGAAGTTCCAGCGAGTTGATCAGCCACTGACAACTCTGACGCTGTTTCGGACACGACCACCGAGTCTGCGGCGGGCTCGACCACATCGTCACTACACGCCGAAACCACCAGTACGGCGCACGCAATGCTCACTGCTGCGGCCACTTTCCCTGACTTCACGAACCTTATTCCTCCGCGCTCAGGTACGAAACACGTCCGCGGCAATCTAGCAGCCCAGCTAGTGGCGCCAATCACCAGCGCCGGTAGGCCTACATATCTAGGCCGAGATCGAGCACTGCCACCGAGTGGGTGAGTGCGCCCACTGCCAGGTAGTCGACACCGGTCGCTGCGTAATCGGCGGCAACATCGATGGTCAATCCACCCGAAGATTCCAGCTTCGTCTCCGGGGCAACGGCATTGCGACGCTGCACCGCGATCTGCGTTTGCCAGACCGGGAAATTGTCGAGGAGCACCAATTGCGGACGCTCCGGCAAGATGTCGTCGAGTTGCGCGAGGCTGTCGACTTCCACTTCGCACTCGATGTCGGGTGCCGCCTCGCGCACTGCTCGCAGTGCCGCCACTACCGAACCTGCGGCAGCTACATGGTTGTCTTTAATCAGCGCTGCGTCACCAAGACCCATGCGGTGGTTTTCGCCGCCGCCCAACCGCACCGCGTACTTCTGGAGCGCCCGCAAACCTGGCAGCGTCTTGCGGCTATCGCGGATACGCGCGGACGTGCCCTCCACTGCATCAACCCACACCGACGTGGCGGTGGCGATTCCGGATAGGTGGCACATCAGATTCAGCATGGTGCGCTCAGCGGTCAACAGCTCACGGACCGGCGCCGTCACGGTCAGTACTGCAGTTCCCGGTTCAACGCGGGCGCCGTCAGCGACTCGCGCCGTCACCTCGTACTTACCGGCACCGATCACCTCGTCGAGCACGATGAGGCCGACGTCGATACCGGCGACAGTCCCGTGTGCGCGTGAGACTACCGACGCGGTAGCGACTGCATCGGCGGGAACCGTGGCGATAGTGGTGATATCCGGCCCGTACCGCAGATCTTCATCAAGGGCGGTACGGATGAGCGCGACAACTTCGTCGCGCTGCGGCAGGTCAAGCGACATCGACGGGACTCCTGTCCTCGGCAGCGTCGTACCGAGCATCGTCAGTGGAGGTTGTACTAACAGGGGTATCGGACCGCGTGTGGCAGCCCAGGCTTTCGGTACGCGCCAAGGCAGCACGGGCCAGCGCGGTAGCGGTGACCGTCAACGCAGCGTCTTCGAAGATGCCGCGTACCTCGGCCTGACTGCCACCGTCTACCGGTAGCGCGCGTTCAGTAGCCGAATCCAACAGTGTGAGAAGGTCTGTCAAGCCCTGCGCATCCCGCACCACTGAAGCGTGCGTGGTCATGGCCGCCTGTAGCGCACCGCGGTCGACGACGCGCCAGCGCGGCACGCTCACTTCAGCCGCGCGGACGTCGGTGATCTCCGCCGCTCGCTGGGCAGCTAACGCGCCAGCGCGTTCGCCCACAACGAGCCCTTCAAGGAGGCTGTTGGACGCCAACCGGTTGGCTCCGTGCAGTCCGGTGCGCGCAACCTCTCCAGCTGCGAACAGCCCCGGCACAGAGGTGCGGCCGTGCGTGTCCGTCACGACACCGCCACACGAATAGTGCGCTGCTGGCGCGACGGGGATCAGATCGTGTTGCGGGTCGATGCCCGCGTCCGTGCATCCGGCAGTGACGGTGGGGAAACGCTGAGCGACGTCAGGGAGCGCCCGCGCATCCAAGAAGACATGATCGGTGCCAAGTGTCCGCATTCGTTCGTGGACGGCGCGTGCGACAACATCGCGCGGTGCGAGATCGCCCAGCGGGTGCACACCGTCGGTGACACTGTCACCGCGCGCATCAACCAGACGGGCACCTTCACCGCGCACTGCTTCGCTGACTAAAGGCCGTCGACCTTCGACTGCGGGAACGAACAGCACCGTCGGATGGAATTGGATGAACTCCACATCCGCCACCGAGGCACCGGCGTCAAGCGCGAGCGCAATCCCATCCCCTGTCGCACCTGACGGGTTGGTGCTGCTGGAGTACAGCTGCCCGACGCCTCCTGTCGCCAACACCACAGCTGCGGTGTGGATGACGCCGTAGCCCCGATCATCGTGCACCAGCACCCCACTCACGCCCGCGTCGTTGGTGAGCACGCGCAGCACGGTTGCGAAAAAGCGCGTGGGGCACTGGGTGCGCACCGCGGCCAGCAACGCACGCTGCAGTTCAGCGCCGGTCGCATCACCACCGGCATGCAGAATCCGCGCCCGGCTATGCCCGCCTTCGCGGGTACGCGCGTACTCGCCGTCGGCACCGGTGTCGAAGTGAACACCCGCATTGATGGCGCTTCTGATGGCTGCGGGCCCGGCCTCAAGAATGTCCTTAACGGCTGCTTCGTCGCACAGCCCGGCGCCAGCAGCGAGAGTGTCGCGCACATGCTCAGCCGCTGAGGGCTCGTCGTCGGCGACAACAGCAACGCCGCCCTGAGCGAACTGGGTGGCGGTATCGACGGGGCCGCCTTTACACACCACTACCGACGTCTGACCTGCCTGGGTGGCGGCGCGTGCCGCGGTGAGTCCCGCGACACCGCCGCCCACGATCACGACGTCTGCGCGGTCCTCCCACGCAATCGTCGGGTTCGGTGTCACTCGCCGCCGCCGGGATTTCCGATCTCGATCATCCGCTGCACTGACAACCGAGCCTTCGCCGCAACATCTGCGTCGACGTGAACCTCGTCCTTGTTTTCCAGGAGGCAGCGCAGCAACGCGGCGGGGGTGATCATCTTCATGTACGGGCACGACGCGCGGTCG
>JAAYXN010000237.1 GCA_012515885.1 Rhodococcus sp. (in: high G+C Gram-positive bacteria) | reverse complement strand
TCGGTAACAAGTTCTGACACCTAGCCGTGGGAGACTGGTGGGGTGAGGTTGTATCGGGATCATGCGGTGGTGCTGCGCCAGCATAAGCTGGGCGAAGCTGACCGCATCATCACGCTTCTCACCAGGCAGTACGGCATTGTTCGGGCGGTGGCTAAAGGTGTACGACGCACCCGATCCAAGTTCGGTGCGCGGTTAGAGCCGTTCGCTCACGTCGACGTTCAGCTCTATCCGGGACGCAGCCTCGACGTCATCACCCAGGTGCAGACGCTCGATGCATTCGGTACCGACATTGTCGACGACTACAGCCGGTACACCACTGCCTGCGCAATCCTGGAAACTGCTGAACGCCTCGCTGGCGAAGAACGCGCCCCGGCTCCGCGGCTGCATCAACTCACCGTCGGTGCACTCGGCGCCATTGCCCAGCAGCATCGGGTGCCCGAGCTAATCCTCGATGCTTTCCTGCTGCGCGCGATGGGATACGCAGGGTGGGCGCCAGCAGTCACGGACTGCGCTCGCTGCGCGGCACCCGGGCCGCATCGGGCGTTTCACGTTTCCGCTGGGGGAGCGGTGTGTGTGCACTGCCGACCTCCCGGTTCCGCGACGCCGTCACTGGGGGTGTTCGAGCTGATGGATGCACTCACCCACGGCCACTGGGATGACGTGGACCAGTCCACGACCGTGCAGCGCCGTCAAGCGAGCGGGCTGATCGCTGCGCACCTGCAATGGCATTTGGAACGACAACTGCGCACCCTTCCCCTCATCGAGCGTGAGCGACCCCATGCCAGCGAGCGTGAGCGAGTTGAGCAGGACCGGCCACATGCAGTCGTGACTAGCGATGTCAGGCAGGATGGACCCTGTGATTCGACGACGAGAACCTCGGCCTAACGCACCGCAGCGTGAGATTCGGCCGCCGGATCCGCACCCGTCCGGTGCGCGTCCTCCGCAGATCCCCGCCGAATTTGTCCCTAAGCATGTGGCGCTGGTGATGGACGGCAATGGTCGCTGGGCTCAGGAACGTGGTTTGCCGCGCACCGCTGGACACGAGCGCGGTGAGGCCGTTCTCATGGACACCCTCTGTGGGTGTATTGAACTCGGTGTCGACTGGCTCTCGGCATACGCGTTTTCCACCGAAAACTGGAAACGCAGCCCCGAAGAGGTGCGGTTCCTTATGGGCTTTAACCGTGACGTCATTCGTCGTCGTCGCGACGAAATGCATGAGATGGGTGTGCGGGTGCGGTGGGCGGGACGTCGTCCCAAACTGTGGCGCAGCGTCATCAAAGAACTTGAGATCGCTGAGGAACTGACCAAAGACAACACGGTCATGACGCTGACGATGTGCGTCAATTACGGGGGCCGCGCTGAACTTGCCGATGCGGCCAAGGAAATAGCGCGCCGCGCTGCAGCAGGATTGTTGGATCCGGAGAAGATCACCGAGGCCACTGTCGCCCGCTATCTTGACGAACCGGATATGCCGGACGTCGACTTGTTTCTGCGTCCCTCCGGCGAACAACGCACGTCGAACTTCCTTATCTGGCAGTCGGCGTACGCGGAAATGGTGTTTCAGGAAAAACTGTTCCCGGATTTCGACCGCCGGGATCTGTGGGCAGCGTGCCTTGAATATGCCCAACGTGATCGCCGTTTCGGTGGCGTGAAAGAAGCGGAGTGAGTCGATGAACACCACCCCGGCTATCGCGTTGCAAGGGCGTGTCGAGCGCAGCCTCGCTGAGTACGTCGATGTCAGTACCGCGGACGATGGTTCGCTGAGTTTTAACTACGCGGGCGCTTTGTGTTCGATAACAGTGGTGCATCTGGCAGATGGACTCGATGTTGTTTCCATGACCTGCGTGTTGGTGTGGGATCGTCCAGCAAGTACAGCCCTGCATAAGAAGGTTGCCGACCGCAACGCCGCGGTCCAATTTGGGTCAATTTCTGCATTCGGACATGGTCGTTTGCTGGACGTCGTATTGCGGTACGCGTTTCCGGCAGCAGGGCTTTCCGATGAGGCGTTGACAACGATGCTGCTTCTCGTTCTCGGCGGCGCTGATACCGCACGCACGGGCCTGATTCCATGACGGGTCACTAACCGCAAGATTGTGTTTTTCGAAAACACAGATATCGGGCTACAGTGCTCCCGGCACCGGGCATCCGGCCCGGGTAAAAGTCGGGAGAAGATAGATGTTTTCCAGGAAAGCTGTTGCTACCGCGGTCCTTTCGATCGCCGCACTCGGTGTGACCGCTGGTGTCGCACACGCTGAGCCGGTAGCCACGCAGCCTGACGTTCTGGTGCAGGGCGAAGACCAGGGCGTTGAGTACAAGACGAGCCTCGACGAGTCCGGCACCAAGGTTGTCACCGTGCTCGACGCTGGCCTGTTCCGTCTGGACCGCGACGGCGATGTCGTCGAGGTCGTTAACCGCGACGGCGATGTCATCGGTTCGGTTCCGCTGACCTACCGCATCAACGATGCCGAGTTCTCCATCGCACCGCTGATCGGTGAAGACGGACGCAGCCTGACCCTCGCACCGGAAGCTGCGCCTGCTGAGGCTGTTGCTCCCGTGTCCATCGCACTGTCCGACATCAGCTCGGCGCAGCGTTTCAGCGATGAACTGACCAAGGCATCCTTCGGCGCTGGCGTCGGTGCGGCAATTGGTGGCGCTATCGGCCTCGCGCTCGGTTGCGTCGTCGGTGTGATCGTCGGTTGCATCCCGGGTGTTCTGGTTGGTCTCGCCGTTGGTGGCGCAATCGGCCTGGTCAACACCGGTGGACAGCCGCTGATCGACGCTGGCTACCAGTACCTGAGCGGCCAGCCCTGATCAGGTAGCTAAAAGCTAGACCGAGGGTTGACCTCGGTGAGGCCCGGTGCGTTAAGAAGTCACGCAATCACGGCAAGTACCGAAAATCTCCACCATGTGGCTGATATCGGAAAAGCCGTTTGTCTCCGCGACAGATTGCGCCCACTTCTCAACCGCCGGGCCTTCTACTTCCACCGTGTAGCCGCAATTGCGGCACACCAGGTGGTGGTGATGATGATCGGAACAGCGCCGGTAGACCGACTCGCCGGTATCGGTGCGCAACACATCAACGGTTCCCGCGTCGGCGAGGGCTTGCAGCGTCCGGTAGACGGTGGTGAGTCCGATGCTGCCGCCGCGTTGACGGAGCTCATCGTGCAGTTCCTGGGCCGACTTGAACTCGTCAACCTCATCGAGCAGCGCTGAGATAGCGCTGCGCTGCTTCGTGGAGCGGACGCCAACTGTGGGCGTTCCTGCGGCTGGCTGCGATGCGGGCTTACCCAACGCTCTCTACTTCCTATCCTTCCTCAGCGTGGGCCACGGCGTCGATGACGATGTGCGACAGGTGCTCGTCGACGAGGCTGTAGAGCACCTCGCGTCCGGCGCGTTCACCGTGAACCACTCCCGCGGATTTGAGTACCCGCAAGTGTTGGCTAATCAGGGGCTGGGGGACATCGAGTGCTCCCACCAGTTCGTGCACGCATCGCTGAGACTCGCGTAGTTGCAACACGATGGCGATGCGCACCGGCGCGGCGAGAGCGCGTAGCAACTCGCCTGCTGCCACCAGGGTTTCCTTAGGTGGCATGGGTGCCGGGGTGTCCGCGGTATGCGAATGATCGCCGTCCGTGATGCTCACGGTGACTCCTTAGGGGTCGGAACGTCAAGGGCTGTAGGAGCCCCGCGGACCAGCTTATTGCAAACCGATTCCATTTTGATATGCATGATCGTGCATGTCAACCAGGCGGTGTCCAACCGGCTTAGTGCTAGGCGATAGTGTGGACGGTGAACGCGCACGTGAACCGTGGCATCTATTACCCAGATGGAGAGCACACCAAGTGGCACCCAAGTCCAAGATCGATTCCGTCGTCAATCTCGCCAAACGCCGTGGCCTGGTCTACCCCTGCGGTGAGATCTACGGTGGCACGAAGTCCGCGTGGGACTACGGCCCACTGGGTGTCGAGCTCAAGGAAAACATCAAAAAGCAGTGGTGGCGCAACATGGTCACCAGCCGCGAAGACGTCGTCGGCCTCGACTCGTCGGTCATCTTGCCCCGTGAGGTGTGGGAAGCATCCGGTCACGTCGAGACCTTCACAGACCCGCTCGTCGAGTCGCTGATCACGCACAAGCGTTACCGCGCCGACCACCTGCTTGAAGCCTACGAAGAAAAGCACGGCCACCCCCCGGCCAACGGCCTCGCCGACATCCGTGACCCCGAGACCGGTGACCCAGGCCAGTGGACCGAGCCGCGTGCCTTCTCCGGTCTACTCAAGACGTACCTCGGCCCCGTCGACAACGAAGAAGGACTGCACTACCTGCGTCCGGAAACCGCGCAGGGCATCTTCGTCAACTTCGCCAACGTCCTGACGTCCTCACGCAAGAAGCCGCCGTTCGGTATCGGCCAGATCGGCAAGAGCTTCCGCAACGAAATTACCCCCGGCAACTTCATCTTCCGCACCCGCGAGTTTGAGCAGATGGAGATGGAATTCTTCGTCAAGCCCGGCGAAGACGAGCAGTGGCATGAGTACTGGATCGACTACCGGATGAACTGGTACACCGGTCTCGGCATCAACAAGGACAACCTGCGCCTCTACGAGCACGCGCAGGAAAAGCTCTCGCACTACTCCAAGCGCACCGTCGATATCGAGTACCGCTTCTACTTCCAGGGCAGCGAGTGGGGCGAGCTAGAAGGCATCGCCAACCGCACCGACTTCGATCTCTCCACGCACTCGAAGCACTCGGGCACCGACCTGAACTACTTCGATCAGGCATCAGGGGAGCGCTACACCCCGTACGTCATCGAACCGGCTGCCGGACTGACCCGCTCGCTTATGGCCTTCCTCGTCGACGCCTACGCCGAAGACGAAGCACCCAACGCCAAGGGCGGTGTCGACAAGCGCACCGTGCTTCGTCTGGATCGCCGCCTGGCACCGGTCAAGGCTGCGGTGCTGCCGCTCTCGCGTAACGCGGACCTCAGCCCCAAGGCGAAGGATCTCGCTGCGCAGTTGCGTCAGAACTGGAACATCGAGTTCGACGACGCTGCCGCCATTGGTCGCCGCTACCGCCGCCAGGATGAGATCGGGACGCCGTTCTGCATCACCGTCGACTTCGACACCCTCGAAGACCAGGCCGTCACGATTCGTGAACGCGACACTATGTCGCAGGAGCGTGTGGCACTCGACCAGGTTGAGGGCTACCTGGCTCAGCGCCTGATCGGCTCGTAAATCTCGCAGCCCCGTCTTGTGGGCGACAGCAATGGCCCGGTGTATCGCATTGATACACCGGGCCATTGCTGTTCTTAGGTCGGGAACGTTCTTGGGCCGGGCTTAGAACCGGCCTCCGCCGCCACCACCGAAGCCGCCGCCCCCAAATCCGCCGCCTCCGCCGCCGCGGAAACCACCACTGCCAAATCCGCCGCCACCGAAACCGCCCCCGCCGCCGCGCGATCCGCGCAGCAGGCTATCGATGAGGATTCCGCCGATCACCGCGCCCGCGACATTGCCGCCGCCACCGCCAGGACGGTTGTGGCGGTTGTTGTTCTGGTTCCAATCATTGACGTCCGCCTGCGCTTGACGCAGAGCCTGGCCAGCCAGATCAGAGGCAGCTTTAGCGTGCTGGACGGCGCGAGCCGGGTCCTTATCGCGTACCTGATCGATAGCGGCGAGGTGGCGTTCCGCTTCGGTCAGGCGGGTACGTGCCACCGCGCCCACAACACCGCGCCGCGTCGTAATGAAGTCCGCGGCCGCCGTGACGTGTGAGCGTGCCGCGATCGTGTCACGTTCGAGTCGTTGACGGGTGCGTTCGGCTTCCGCCTGCGTCTGATGAATTTCTGCGATCACCGCATCGAGTTCGGCATCGGCGGTGACGATTTGCGTGAAGCTACCGAGCGGATCGGTGTCCTTCGCGGCGCGGGCCGCGGCCAGCGCAGCTTCTGCAGCTGCGCGTGCCTGCGCAAGACGAGCCCCACCCTGGCTGGCGAGGTTGCCTGCTTCAGCAATGCCCTGCGCAACATCGTCCATTGCTGCGGGAAGCGAACTGATGGCGCGCCGAATATCCGACTCTGCGTGATCAATTCCGTCGAGCAGCTTGCGCGCCTGGCCGATCGACTTCTCGGCGGTACGG
>JAAYXN010000236.1 GCA_012515885.1 Rhodococcus sp. (in: high G+C Gram-positive bacteria) | reverse complement strand
GACGTTGACATCGAATACTCGTTCGCCGGTGCGCTGGCGATCCAGATGTGTGCCGCCATCGAATGAGGTGAACGGGTACTGCACCGGCGAGGAGTCAGCCAGCGAACTCGGTGGCGCTTGGACGCCGAACCCGTTGGTGTCGGCGCCGTAGCCGATCCCGAACATGTATTTGTCGCTGCGCATTTCGCGGGCGTCGCGCCAGGATCGGACGAAGCTCTCTGCTCCCGTGGCATAGGGGGCGACGAAACCGCCGAGGGCCAAGATCCGCTGGTAGTTGCTGGGATCTGTCCAACTGTGGCTGGAGACGACGCCGGAGTATCCGGCCTGCTCAAGGATATCGAGCGTGTCGTTGGCCGAGTGGACACTCATATGATCGATGTCGACGATCATGCCGCGCTTCATCATTCCGTGAACGGCATAGCGGCCCAGGCTAGTGAGCCCACGCACGTTGCACGCGGGACCTTCCGTGTAGACGGGCAGCGCCATCCCCGGTGGCAGCGACTGCGCCATCTCCCCGAGGTTTCCGATCACCGGACTGACCGGGTTATCCGCTACGTTGCCGGGGCACGGCCCGGTCTGCCAGAACGAACCGGTCGAGAGCACGTTGCCGACGTTGATGGCGACGCCTTGGATTCCCTCATCGAAGCGGACTCCGCCGAGCGCGTTGTCGAACTTGTGGATCAAAATCAGTTGCCGAACACCCATCGCGTAGACCTCGTCAAGGCCGCGGTCGATATCAGCTTCTGTGCATTGAGGGACACCGAAAATTTCACGGCAGCCGAAGATTTCGGATATCTCGATTCCCAGGGTGACGGCGAGTTTTCCTTCGGCTGCAACCTGGCGGACTTCCGCTGGCGAGCTGACGATGCGGAACCAGCCGCGACCGGGACCACCATGTTGAGCATCCACATAGTCTTGGACGGCGTGCGCAGCTCGCGCCTGGATGCGCACCGTTTCCATCTCGTCGCATGGCAGCGACTTGTGCCAATAGATATCGCACAGAACGCGATTAGACACCAGCAAGTTGGTGAAGATACGCAGCCCACCACGCCATGCGCGCTCGACCCAGCGGTAGTACGTCTGCTCGTGGGTCAGCGAGTCGTAGGCGGGAAAGTCATGGAACGTCGGCCATCCCACGGTGTCATGCAGATGGGACGGGTCGCCGTGAGAGAGGATGTTTTCAATCAGTGCGGGTGCGCCGTCAGTGCCGTGATCTGGGCAGTCGGAGAGGGCAACAGTGATGCCTTGCGGATCGAACGGTGCCCCACAGTGAATGTCGCCGCCAATGAAATCGTGCGCATTCATGTGCACGTGGGTGTCGATGAAGCCGCGAACCTCAGTGCCCAGAGGTGAGACCGCGGGGATTCCGTTGGTGTTCACTTCCGCGTTGGGGAAGTCTGCACAACCGTCAGTGGGGGTGAGACGAAGGTGCGTGGTCGCCGGGTCGGTTCCAGCCGTGACGGTGGTGAGGGCGCCGTGCTGACGGTCGACCGCAAGGATCTGGCCGGTGTGGGTGGCAGCGGCGGTGTACGTCCCATCGGTGTAGGTCAGTCGCCAATCTGTTTCGGGGATAAATGCGGGTGTCGCGGTGACGGCAGCGCCGGGGCCGGGTGACTGCGCGATCATGGCGCCGTCGGCGTCATAGAACATGAATCGACCGAGTTGGGCAGCCTGGAGACGGAACCGCGATGCGTCACCCAGGTCGGTGGCTGTCGCGCTGTAGCCGTCGCCGGTGCGGGTGACGTAGCGGGCGTCGGTGCCGTCGAAGTCGGCAGAGATCGCGAAGCATCCGCCAGCAAGCCCGTACACCGGATCGGTCGGCGGGCCCGGTGGCTGCTGGACGGGGGCGATGGGTGCGGAACCGGCAATGGTGGTGGTGCCGATGGTCGTCAGTGTCGCCACCAGCGCAGCTAGGGCAGTGGCGGCGACGTGCGTGCGGCGTCGGTGCACCGGCGTCCCCTGTCGTTCGGAGTTGATCCGACCTTAAACAGAAATAGACGCTTGTCCAGATGTTTGGGAAAAATTGCCCCTGATCAGGTGCGCAGACGGACGCGTTCGCCCTGGCGACCGAAGAGGCTCAGGATTTCTACCGGCTCACTGCCAGCAGCGCCGAACCAGTGCGGGGTGCGAGTGTCGAACTCCACCGCTTCGCCGGCCGTCAGAGTGATGTCCTGATCGCCCAACAAAAGGCGGACATGACCGGCGAGGACATAGAACCATTCGTAGCCCTCATGTGTGCGCTGCGTCGGTGGGCACTCTTCCGGTTCGATAATGATCTTGTACGCCTGGAGGTTTCCCGGCTGCTGTGTCAACGGAATATAGGTTCGTTGCCCGTTGCACTGTTCGACCTGACGGATTCGCGGATCACGCACCGGGGTGCGCACCAGATCATCGAGCGGGATGCCGTACGCGGTGGCAATCGGTAGGAGTAGTTCCAGGTTGGCTTTGCGTCCGCCGCCTTCTAAACGTGAGAGCGTGCTGACGGAGATCTGGGTGGATTCGGAGAGTTCCGCAAGGGTCAGGTCTCGTTCGAGGCGCAAAGCTCGCAGACGGGGACCGATAGCGGCGAGGGCGTCGGCGGTCATGGGCACCTCAACTTCTAGACGCAGATTGCTGTATTGGCAACAATACTTGCCAATCTGTGTGCGCGTCGGGAAGGTGGAGTCATGGCTAACCTAGATGCACTAATTATTGGCGCTGGACCAGCAGGTTTGAATGCGGCGCTCGTCCTCGCCCAGGCGCAGTGCAGTGTCTTGGTCATCGACGCGGGGGAGCCGCGCAATGCGCCCGCGGCTCATCTCCGCGGATTTTTGACCCGAGATGGCATGGCACCTACGGAACTGTTGGAACTCGGGCGCGAGGAGATCGCACGCTTCGGTGCACAACTGCGAGTGGGTTCGGTGGTCGACGTGCAGCGCGACGGCGAGGATTTTGTGCTCACGCTCTCCGACGACTCCCAGGTGCGGGCGCCGCGAGTCCTCGTGACCACGGGGTTGCGCGACGAGCTACCAGCAATCGACGGTGTTGCCGAGCAGTGGGGACGTGGGGTGGCGCACTGTCCGTTCTGCCACGGATACGAAGTGCACGGCCAGGCGATCGGCGTTATTGCGACGTCGGAAATGAGTGTTCATCAGGTGCAGGTGGTGCGGCAGTGGTCCGACAACATCACGTATTTCACGCATACGCAGGGTGAACTGCCACCAGAGCAGCAGGAGATTTTCGATGCGCGAGGCATCACTGTTGTGCACGGCGAGGTGGTGAAGGTGGTCTCTGACGGCGAACAGGTCACCGGAGTCCAACTCACTGACGGAACGACAGTTCCGAGCGAAGCGGTGTTCGTTGCCACACGGATGGTGCCGCGCGACGGCCTGCTTGCCGCGTTGGGTGTCGAGGTAGCCGATACCCCGGTGGGGCGTTTCCCGGTGGTCGACGTGCTGGGTGGCACGAATGTGCCGCGAGTCTGGGCGGCCGGGAACGTCGTGGACCCGCAAGCTCAGGTGATCGTGAGCGCCGCCGCTGGATATCGGGCCGCAACCGCCATCGTCCGCGATGTCATTGAAGCCAAGACTGCTGCCGATCTTGAGCGACTACGGGCCGGTAAATCCGCAGGTAAATAATTGGGATGATTCTGGTGACCGTGCGCGTTATAGTTGGTGGCCCCACGAAAGACGTGGGGACGTACGGGGCTGAACGGTTTCGACT
>JAAYXN010000235.1 GCA_012515885.1 Rhodococcus sp. (in: high G+C Gram-positive bacteria) | reverse complement strand
TGTCGAAGGTCATGCCGTCGGAAAGGTTGCGGTCGGTGCTGCGGAACAGTGCGCTGCTGCGCCACGCCCAGAGGCTGCCGTACATCAGGTTGGGGGCGCCGAATCCGGCAGTGTCGCCGAAGGCGGTCAGGATTTCGCCGCGCCCGTTGTCCCACATGATGCCGAGGTCGGTGCCGAGGACGTTGGCGTCCTGTGTTCGATTGTCTCCGAGTAGGCCGGTGATTTGTGCGACGGCGTGTGTGTGGCCGCTGAGTTGAGGCAGCCCGAATGTGCCGTTGAGTCCGGGAATTGGGTTGACGGCGTTGGGGTTTGCTGCGGCGGGGATGGTGGTGGCGAGTGCGGTGGCAATGGCGGTGGCCGCTATTCCGGTAAACGCTAAAGCTGAACGTGTGAATCGACGCGAAAATGGTTGTGCACCTTGTTTGTTAGATGCGCCTCGCTGTTGCGACTTTGTGGAGCGACGGTGCAATTCGGTGAGTTTCACGTAGGCATCCCTGTCGTCGGTTCAAGGCTCAAACTCAGTTGTTTGAGTGGCGTCTGACCAATTCTGTTCAGCAATAAGTGGGTTCACTAGAAAGTGCGTGTAAAGGCTAACAAACTTCGTTGTCGGATTCGGACGTTTAGGGGACCTGCGCGCAGCCTTACCTCTCGGCGCCGCGTGGCAGCGAGGTCGAAAGTCTGTCGTCGAAAAGTGTGAGCTGGGAGGGCTCGGCTGCCCGTTCACGCCTAAGGTTCGGTACCTTCCTCGAGTATTGGGTGCAGGAAAAAGTTGGAGGCAAGGCGAGTAATGGGTTGTGCAGGTCTGCGTCGGACGACGGCAGCGGCACTGCTGCTAGCTGCGGGAATGGTTGTCGCTGCGTGCAGTTCAGAGTCCGGTGAACTCTCCTCTCTTGACGATGTCGCCGCGTCGGGTAGTAGGCCCGATGGGCAGGACTGCGATGGTCGCGACATGGTGATCGACCGTGATGGGGAAGCGGTGGTCCTGGAAGGCGAGTGCGCGGTGGTGCTGGTTCGTGCGAACGGGGTGACCATTGATGTCGAGTCTGCGGCCAGTGTTGTTGCTGAAGGTCAGGGCATTGTGGTGACGGTCAAGAATGCGCAGAGCGTTGTGTTGTCGGGCCGCAGTGGGCGTTCGACCATCGAAACTGTTGGCGCGTTGACGGTGGAGGGAAACGGGATTACCGCCGATATTGGTAGTGCCGCATCGATTGATCTATCGGGCAGCGGAAATATGCTGTCTTTCGATAGCGTGCCCACCATTACTGTCGGCGGAAACGACAACTCCCTGCATACCGGTGGCGCCGACAATGTGCGTGTAACTGGTTCGCAGAACACCGTGGTGTGGACGGACGGCGCCGTCAGCGAACTGTCCGATACGGGCGAACAAAACACCCTCACTGGTGCGCGTTAATTGTCGGTGACGCTGGCGATCTGAATGGATGCCCCGGCTGGGTCGGCGATGGCAGCGAGCCGCCCGAACGGCGAGTCATCGGGCCCGCGCAGGATGTCCCCGCCAAGGTCGGTGACTTTCGCTAGGGCCTGATCGGTGTCGTCCACACCGATGTACGACTGCCAAAACGACGGCACCCCGTAGGGCAGCATGCGGGAGGCGTCCATGAGCCCGGCGATCATCTGCTCGTCCTTGACGGCTTGGGCGTAGCGGAAGCGTTCGCTGTCGTCGAGAAGTTCCCAATGCCAGCCGAAGACGCCGCTGTAAAACACTTTGGAGCGGGCAAAATCGCGGCTCATGCATTCGTGCCAGACGGGTGCGCCGGGCTCGTCAACCAGTTCGAATCCGGTGAATGTGCCGGCCTGCCACACACCAACAGCGGCCCCGGCTGAGTCGGCGATGAGTGCCGCGGTGCCCTGGTCACCGACCGCTGTGGGTGCCTGCAAGATTTGCCCACCGAGTTCGGCGATACGCGTGACGGTGGCCGCTGCGTCCGCCGACGAGAGCGACGGAATCCACACGTCGCTGTACATTTCGCCTTCCAGGTGCGGCGTAATTCCGGCGACCCGGCGTCCGTGTAGGGACAGTTGGACGTGCTGATCGTTGTCGGGGTCTGCGGCAGCGGTCCATCCGAATAGGCCGGTGTAGAAATCGACCACCTGCTCGACGGCTGAGCTTGCAAGATCTAGCCGACATGGGCTGCCAATATGGTCGCGACGATCAGGCACGGCCACCTCCCTTACCTCACATGCCTCGGGGTCTTCTATGCCGCAGGACATTTAGACGACTGGTGCGATAGAACATGAGTGTTGTGGGCCCGCGTGTGCGAGCAGTGGGCTTATCGCCGCAACTATCAGACGCGACCTATCGGGACAAGGTGCGTTAGCGTGGCGTCCACGGCGATAGTTCTCAATGTACGCGGGGCCCCTGACTGTCGTGGCCGATCGAACAGTCGTGGCTGATTGAGCTGGGCCCGGGGTTGCCTCAGGTTGGAGGGTCGTAACGTGTCGATGCGAAGCGGCTAGTTAGGCCTCGAACGCCATGAGGTTGCCGGCGATGTCGCGCTGGCCCACTGAGGATTCGATGGCCTCAACCAGTTCGTCCACCGACCCCCACGTGGTGGGCGGCTCGTCGTCGAGGTTGCTGATCTGCAGCCATGTGCCGGTGCCTCGGTAGCGGACCCAGCCGCGGCCACCGTAGTCGAGGGAGACGTCGAGGGCGCCGGAGATGGTTCCCTCTTCGGCGGTCATGACGGCGGCGTCCACAGACAGCGGGACGATGGCGCTTATCCGGTGCCTCCTCGGGTGATGCAATCCTCGGCTGCGGTGCGTAGCGCGGAATGCTCTGCGGTGTCGACGGTCAGGCCGTACTTTACCTTTACCCGCAGGTAGCGGTCGACATATGTGCAGCGGAATGTTCCCGGTGGCAGGTAGTTTCCGGCGTCGAGGTCGCCTTTGGAGCGGTTCGCTGACGGGTCGGAGGCTGCGAGGTTGAGGGCGTCGTTGGCGATGCGGCGGCGGGTGTCGTCGTCGAAGCGTGCGGCCCAGGATCGCCAGGCTTCGGCGAGGGCGACGATGTGTTCGGCGTCGACGTCGGATGGGGCGGTCATCCACTTGTAGGGGCGCAGTTCGCCGGTTTTGCGGTCGATGAATCCGTATTCGTCGCGCCAGCCGCCGTCGGCGCCGATGGTGAAGGTGCAGCTTTGCGGGTCGAGGGTGACGGGTCCGACGGCGTCGCGAAGCAGCATCACATCGCGGGAGGTGCAGCGCGAGTAGTGCTCGTATTCGGCTCCGAAGCCGTGCTCGGGCCGGTTGAGGTCCCAGTGCCGGAACGCATCTCGGTTGTAGCCGTCCATGGGTGCTTCTTTGCGGACGGTCAGGGTGTCGACGAGTTCAAGTAGATCGTCGGCGACGGCGATGGAATCTGGCTCGTGGGGCTGGTCGTCACTGGCGAGCCATTCGTCGATCAGCAGGTAGGCGACGCTGATGAGGATCGCGAGTACCACTGAGGCGAGGACGGATAGGAGTTTTCGGGTGGCGGGGGAGAGCCGACCGCCGGACCCGGACGGGCGGGGGCCCGGGGTGGTGTGTCTAGGTGTGATGGTCCGCTCGCTCATAGTTCCTCGTGTTCCCGTGAGTGGGCGCGGAGCAAGCTATGTGACGTCTGTGAGGCGTGGTGCTCCTGTTTCAGCCGGTGCACACGATACGGCAGGGATAGCGGGAAGCCTCTGCGAGGCAGAGGTTAGACGGTTGACGACGCAACTGGTTGTCGGTCGCTTCGTGGCGCAAAGTACTGTGTCGGGATGCAGATCCGTAACTGGCGGCGCGTAGCAGCTGCTCTGGCAGGGGTAACGATCGTTGCTAGCGGGTGCACCGATCCCGTATCTAGTAGCGAATCCGCGCCCAGTGCAGCTGAAGTCACTACCGCGAGCAGCGCTGAACTGGTTGATGTTGACGACAGTGAACCGGTCGTCGAATCTGACGTCGACGTACCGCTCCCGGTGGCTGGCGGTGACGACGCCTTCGCGGCGGCCTTGGCGCAGTTGGCGACTCTTGAGATCAAGGGCCGTGCACCGAAGACCGGATACTCGCGCGATCTGTTTGGGCAGCGATGGTCTGACGCGGTCGATGTTGAGGGTGGGCACAACGGTTGCGATACACGTAACGACATTTTGCAGCGTGACCTCGTGGGCATCACGTTCAAACCGGGTACGCGCAATTGTGTTGTCGCGTCGGGAACACTGCATGATCCGTATACCGGTCAGCAGATCGAGTTTGTGCGCGGCAACGACACGTCGACGGCCGTCCAGATCGATCACGTTGTGGCGTTGTCGGACGCGTGGCAAAAGGGCGCTCAGCAGCTGGATGCGCAGACCCGCGCTAATTTCGCGAACGACCCGTTGAATCTGCGTGCGGTCGATGGCCCCACGAATGCGCGTAAGGGCGATTCGGATGCGGCGACGTGGCTGCCGCCGAATCGTGCGTTTCGCTGCACGTATGTCGCGGACCAGGTGGCGGTTAAGGCCCGCTATCAGTTGTGGGTGACGCAGGCGGAGCATGACGCTATTGCCCGTGTCCTTGGTGAGTGCGGTGCGTATCTGGCGCAGGCGCAGCCTGTTTCTGAGCCGACGCCCGAGCCGACGCCACAGCCAGTTCCCGAACCCACGCCGGAGCCAGTTCCCGAACCCACGCCACCGGCTCCTGCAGCGGAGTCGTCGTCGGTGTATTTCGCGAATTGTGCTGCGGCTCGCGCAGCCGGTGCAGCGCCGCTGTATGCCGGTTCGCCTGGCTATCGCCCAGCTCTAGACCGTGATCGTGACGGCATCGCCTGCGAGTAGTGAGCAGCGGCGTTAGCCTGCGAGTTCGTCGGGGCCGATGGTGTCACCGGTCCAGGCAGTTCCGCTAACCCCACTGCTGGTTCGGCGGCTCCACAGCACGGCGCCAACAGTGACAGCGAGGGCATCGACGACGACAAAACGGAATGTGGTCATGGCCGTATTGTGCCGGATTCACGAGCCACCAAGTCAGATGTGGCCGAACACGGCGTCACTTCACCGAGATCGACAGTGCTGATTTCTCCAGTACCGCTCTCCACGGCATCGCCGCGGACGCTGTCAGAAACCTCATCCTCAGGCAGTGGCGGCTTTTGATCCATCGTTGCGAGATCGCACAGTTCACGGATCGATTGCCGATAGGCACGTGAGCGCGGATAGTTTCCGTGCGTGGCGATCTGGTTGAGGTAGCCGCTGTCATCGATCTCTTCCGCGGGCCGGTCAACCGGGTTCTCCCCGCTTCCCGGATAGCCCCACACGGGGAAACCGATGTAGTCGGTGCGACGCCACAGGTTGCGCCACCGGATGGTGCCCTCGTCGTCAGATAGGACGTCGATAAGGGTATTGGGGGACGGTTCTTTCGGCTTGAGTTTCTTCTTTTCGTCTGAACGCCACGGGTTGGGCGAAATGAGGCTCGACGACGTACCGGCTGGTGCGCCAACAACTTTCGGCCCGATCAGTTCGGGGAAGATGCGGCCGAAGTAGGCGCGCAGCTGGCTGCCGTAGGTGATGAGCGAAATTCGTTGGCGGTGCTCATCGGTGAGGATCGGCGACAGGATGACTGCGACAGCGAGCACCGAGCCCAGGCTGTGTGCGGACAGGACGACGGTGCGCCGCTGGCTGCCGGTGCCGTCGTCGCCGTCGAGCCATTCGCGACATCGCCACGCGATCTCGGGTACGACACGTTCGGCGTAGCAGGGTGGTCCGAGCGGATGGCCGCCGCGAGGCAGGAAGCAAATGAGGTCCCAGATCAACCCGACGGGGCGCGTGCTGCCTGATGCGCCGCGGAACAGGACGGCGACGCCGAAGGCGATTCCCATGGCTGCCATGAGCCACACGCCCACACCGACAGGGCCGCGCACGACGGAGCCGGCGGGGAGTGAGGCGTCGGCGACAGCCAACACCAGTGCCGCGGACGCTGCGCATCCGCCGACGATGGCCAGGGCTGCGACGTATCCTTCGGCGCGTTGCGCGATGGCGGCGACGCGTCGATGGATGCGCAGCACGATGGTGTCGGTGCCGTCTGGGTCGGCGGGTGCGGGTGATTCCCAGCGTGACGAGCCCAGCACGGCAAGCGCGATGACGGCCGCCATGATGATCATCGCGGGGATCGAGGCGCCGCCAAACCACATGTAGGGCAGTGGAATCAGGAGGTTGTGGGCGTTGTCGCTGTATTCGGGTGTTGAGAGTGCCGTGACAGGTGCGGGCCCGTTGAGGATGCCGCCAGCGACAGCGACGACGCTGGTGGAAAAGAGCATTGCTGTCACGGTGGCGGCGATGAGCCCGATGCCTGGCCCGGTGCCGCGCCACGCGTTGTCGTGACAGTTGCGGGTCAGATAGAAGATCAGGAGACCGATCGCAACGGGGACGGCAATAACCCACCAGAGGTGCGGGAAGAAGCCGACGGTCAGCAGGCTTACCGAGAAGACGACGCCAATGACGTTGGGTAAGTAGTGGAAGAAGCTGTCCCAGTGCACGGTTTGTCGCCACAGTAGCGCGGACACGGAGATGGCAAGCAGCCCGGCAAGCAGCATCGATGGCATCGCGGACATACCGACTAGGTGCGGGGAGTCTGGTTGGGTTTCGCGTGGTTCAAAGGCGAGAAGAATTAGTTGAACAACGAAGATGGTGACTGCGGCTAGGCAGACGTAGCGGGCCCGGTCCACGAGGGGGAGCACGCGCTTTTTCGGTGAGCTGAGGTCGTTGCGACGGATCAGCACGATGCCGGCCCAGAGGAGGACGATCAGGCTCAGTGCCACCATCAACAGTGCCGCAGAGTTCGATTCTGGTCCGAAAGCTTCACTGCGGCAGCCTGATCCACCAAGTGTTTCTAGCCGCTGACATTGTGGGTGGCGCGCGAACGCGAAGTGCCATGCCGTTCCGAGGGAGACGAGGGCAGCGGTTGCAGAGGCGTGCACCCCGGCGGCGGTCAGCGTGATCGCCTGGTGTCCCCAGAAGTGCGGTTGGGACAGCAACGGCTTCTTCGCGCATGCTTCGGGTTCGCTGTTGGTGCTACAGCCGGAGACGGGGTTGGGGCGTTCGTAGCGGGCACGAGTGGCCGCCCCCAGCCCGACGAGCGCAACGACAAGAAGAACGGGAACGAGGCTGCCAGCGGCGAGACGTTGGCCGATCGTCCACTCGTCAGCGAAACCGAGTACCCCAGAGACAGCGGCGCATTGGCCACCGGAGCATTGCACCGCAAAAAGATCGAGCGCGATCACCGATGCTGATGTGGCCAGCAGCAGGGTCAGCAGGAGTCCGGCCAGACGCAGTGTGCCTGCGAACCGTGGGTCGGGGCGGGTGCTGCGGCCGTGGTCGAGGCGTCGACCCCAGTAGGCGACGTTGACCAGACCGAAGGGGATGAGCAGCATCCAGCCGAGGCGGGCAAGGCCGCTGGCGACCCGGTTTGAGGTGGAAAAGCTGGTGCGGGCCAGCTTGCCCCATGAATAGGCCTCAAGGTGCACGTCCGGGTCGGGGGCGACGCCCCGGACCGAACTGCGTGGGGTAAATACGCGTCGCTTCGGTTTCCAAAAGCCGCCGAGCTCATCGCCGGCCGCCATCTCTACGTACTCAGGTGGCAGGTCCAGGCTGTTTGCTGGTGGCGTGTTGCCGACCCCGTGGATGCGAAGCTCAAGAATGGTTCGTGAGATCGATTCGCGAGGTGGACCAAAACCCGAAACTTCTTCGGATTCCGGCAGTGATGCATCGTTAAAGCTTTGGCTCTCTTGCATTTTGCCCCCCGGTGGGCACGTCAATGTATCCGCGCTTGTTTGCTTTGCCGCACGAGTGTAACCACAGGTGAGGTCTCGGTTCAGTGAAGCGTCCCAACGGGGTGAAATCTCTCCCGTACCATTTGGTGCGGGTTGTCTGCTTTTCCCGCTTCGCAATCGGCGCGGAATTCGCAGGTTCGCGGCAGTGATGTGTGGGTGCTGATCGCGGCAGTCGTTAACGGTAATTGTTGGCGGTAGGGATGTGTGACGAGGAGACGTGATGCACACCAGCGAGGCACTCACTAGCGGTCGGCGTTCGTTGCGGCGGGCCGGGCGCGGTCGTTCGATGCTGTTGGGCGTGTTGGTTGCGGCGTTGACGGTCGTGACGTGGCTGGTCCCGGTGACGGGTACGCCTACGGCGGAGGCTCGCGTGACCCGTGTCGATGTGTATTCGCATTCGATGGGGCGCTGGATCGCGAACGACGTCATTACTCCTAATTCTGGGCGCCCGTCGCCGACGCTGTATCTACTGACTGGTGTTGGGGGCGGTGAGGACGGCATTTCGTGGTTCAACAACACCGGTGTGCGTGATTTTTTCGCGAATAAGAATGTCACTGTCGTGATGCCGGTTGGTGGCGCTTTCAGCATGTACACGGATTGGATTGCCGACGATCCGGTTCTTGGCCGCAACAAGTGGCAGACGTATCTGCATCATGAGCTTCCGGCTGTTGTGGAACGCCAGTTCCCGAGCACGGGTAATCGCGCGATTGCGGGCGTGTCGATGTCGGCTGGTCCGGCGTTGGATTTGGCGATTCAGGCGCCGGGTTTCTATCGCGCGGTTGGCGCGTATAGCGGGTGCCCGTTTGCTAGTGGCCTGGTGGGTGAGGCTGTGGTGCGGTCCATGGTCGAGTTGCGGGGCGGTGGTAACGCGGCCAACATGTGGGGCCCGTTTGGTGCGCCGTTGTGGACCATTCACGATCCGTGGATTAACGCTGAGCGTCTGCGCGGCACGGAGGTGTTCGTGTCGGCGGCCAACGGCTGGCCGGGCCCGATCGATAACCATCATCCCGGGTTTGTTGTTCCGCAGACGATCGGCGGCATGGCGGTGGAGGCGATCGCGTCCGCGTGTACCGCATCGTTTGGGCAGCGGTTGCATTCGCTGGGTATCCCGGCGACGGTGCGTTTCTACCCGGAGGGTTCGCATTCGTGGGGCCTGTTTGAAACTGAGCTGCGTGATTCGTGGCCGCTCATTGCCCGCGCGATTGGCGCATAACTGGGCTTAGTCGTGCGCCTCGGGCGTGTGAACAGTCTGTTCGTTGCTGATGTGGTACGAGAAGATCGCCATGGCGAAGAGGCCGATTGCAACTCCGGTCAGTGCACCGAATCGGTCGACGGCGAAGTCGACGAGAGCGTTGAGTGTCGTGTAGATCAGTGCGGCCAGCCGCAGGGCGCGTAACGCTCGCAGGGTGTGGCCGCGGTGGCGCGCGATCATCGCGGGCAGTGCCACTGCCACGGTGAGGATGGCGCTGATAAACAGGATGACGCCGGACACGCTCATCCGGTCGACTTCGAGTTGGGTTGAGTCAGTGTCGATTGATATTCCGCCGACTGCCAGCTGAATGATGCCGCCGACGACGCCGATCAGTGATGAGATCACCAGCAGCCAGCCGACGAGCGGCACCCAAAAGTTCTTCTTGAACACGCCGGGGATGAGCCGGGCCGCGCGCTTTTCCAGGGCGTAGAGCCAGTCGGTTCGCCCCCTCGCGGTGTTAATGAGGACGCCGATGGCGTCGGCTTTGGTAGCCAGTTCGGGGGCTTTGTTGCCGGTGAGGTCGAGGGCGCGGCGAAGGAGCTTCTGGGCGTCCTGACGTCGACGGTCGGTGAGACCGTGAATGATTCCTTCGGAGGCGATGTGCGCGGCGTTGGCGAGGCATTCGTCGGCGTTGGGCTGGCGGAAGTCGCGGACGCACCGGTTGATGACCAGCAATGTCACCACCATGACGTACATGATTTCGGCGGAGGGCCCGTAGAAGTAGTCGTTGGATTGGGTGACGAATTTGCCGATTTCGTCGAGGAATAGCCCGAATCCGATGCCGCCGAGCACAATCGCTGTGGTTCTGGCGGCGGTGCCGAGAAACAGCCAGCCGACGAGCAGGGCCACCATCATCGACGCTCCACCCCACAGTGCGTGTGCGATGTGCAGAGTGCCGTTGCCGATTTGCGGGAATCCGGTGATGACCAGGTAGAGGCGGGTCACCAGGATCGTGATGATGGCGATGATGAGGAATGCTTCGGCTTCGGAACTGCCGTAGACATTGCGCAGCACCCGTGTCTTGGTGTCGGCCGCTGTTTTCGCGCCCGTGTCGGTAGCGCTCACAGTGTGGACGCTACGCCTTGTTCGCGCAGATAATCCCGTGTTCTTCGTACATTTTGCGCGAAGAGCCCATAGTCGTCATTTAGGGTGTCTGCGTGGAGAGACGGACGTTCCTCACAATGCTCGCAGCTGGCGCTGCCGTTGCGGCTTCGGGATGTGCCCCGGCGTACAGCGAGGTCGCTGCGCCGGTGGGGGTCGATCCTGGTGGGGTGGCGCCCCCGCCGCCTCCCCTTCCTGAGCCGCCTCCGCCGCTGCTACTACCGCCGCCGCCCAGTTCAGCGCGGGTTCCGGTTCCGCCGGGGCCGATCTCGGCGATCCCCGGCGCTGGCAACAACATTGCGTTGACGGTCGACGACGGCGCGAGTGCCGAGGTCATTGGCGCGTATGTGCAGTTCGCGAAAGACACGGGCGCCCGGTTCACGTTCTTTGTCACCGGTGTTTTTGATGGTTGGACGACGCATAGCGCTGAACTTCGCCCACTGGTGGAGTCCGGTCAGATTCAGTTGGCCAGTCACACATGGGATCACCCGGATCTGACGTCGTTGACATCTGCTGGTGTGGCTGAGCAGTTTGCGCGAACAAAGACGTTCTTATCCAACACTTTTGGTGTGGATGGCACCCCGTACTATCGGCCGCCGTTTGGCTATCGCAATGCGGCGGTGGATGCGATCGCTGCTGATCACGGCTACACGGTGCCGACGCTCTGGTACGGCTCGCTTTCGGATTCGGGGCTTATCACCGAGGAGTATCTCCTTGAGTGCGCACACAAGTATTTCAATCCGCAGACCATCGTGATCGGGCACGCGAATCACCTCCCCGTCACGCGGGTGTACGGCGAACTGGTGGAGATCATTCGGGCGCGCAATCTGTCGATGGTGACGCTCAATGACGTGTTTTCTCTGCCGGAGGCACACTGAGTGAAGCGTCGCCAGTTTCTCGTGTGGGTAGCGTCCGGTGTTGCGGTGAGTGCGTGTGCGCCAAGCACGACGGCGTCGCCTGTCTCGTCTGTGTCGCCAGTTGTGTCAGCTCTGCCGGAGGCTGCCGCGCCGCCTGCGGTGGAGGCGGTCAGCGTCGACCCTCCCGGCGGCGCGCTATCCAATGTCATTGATAGACAGCGCGTCATCGACAGGTTCACCGGTGTCGCACCGTCCCAGTGGGGGACGCACCTA
This sequence comes from Rhodococcus sp. (in: high G+C Gram-positive bacteria), assembly GCA_012515885.1. Taxonomy (GTDB): domain Bacteria; phylum Actinomycetota; class Actinomycetes; order Mycobacteriales; family Mycobacteriaceae; genus Rhodococcus_F. The sequence continues at coordinate 7,343 of JAAYXN010000235.1, read as the reverse complement.
CCGGGCGTCGCCACTCATGTCGACGGCGGGGCATTGGCTTTGACGTTTGATGGTTGTGGTGGCGGCAGCGGGTCTGGCGTTGACCATGCGCTGTTGGATCTTCTTGCCAGGGAGCAGATTCCGGCGACGTTCTTTCTTAATCGTCGATGGATCGACACCCATCCCGCGTTGACCACCCAGCTCTCTGAAAGCCCCCTGTTCACGATCGAAAATCACGGCACGACACATGCGCCGTTGTCGGTGAACGGTCGCAGCGCGTATGGGATTGCAGGTACCGCGTCGGTGGCTGCGGCAGTGGATGAAGTGCTGGGCAATCACTACCGGATTGAAGAGCTGACGGGGCGTACCCCGCAATGGTTCCGCGCTGGAACCGCGCACTATGACGACGTGGCGGTACAGGTTGTTGCCGAGTTGGGTTTGGGTGTCGCCGGTTTCGCGGTCAACGGGGATGCTGGCGCGACGTTTCACGCCAACCAGGTGCGCAATGCCCTTGTTCAGGCGCAGCCGGGATCGATCGTGTTGATGCATCTCAACCATCCAGGTTCCGGGGTCGCCGAGGGCGTCGCTGCTGCCGTTCCCGCATTACGCGCGTCAGGTACCCACTTCACCACGCTGTAGTGGGCGCAGGAGCCCGTTGAAGCCGTTCATATCACGGCAGGAACCTCGTGACAGCGACATAAATGCAGGTTAGCCTCACCTATCAAACTGCAAGGCGGCATTTCGGCCTTCTGGATCTTGCCGCCACACCCGCAACTTGGAAGGTGAAGATCGTGAAGGGGAACAAAAACGGCGTGCGGCGGATGGGGCGCATGCTTGCAGTACTGGGTGCAGCGGCCCTCGTCGCCACCGCCTGCGGCACGTCAGATGACGACGACACCACCGCGGCCACAAACACTGATTTCACTCCGGTCACCATTACGCACGCGTTCGGTGAAACCGTCATCGACGCGGTGCCCGAGCGCATCGTCGCACTCGGTGTCACGTCGACTGACGCGGTTTTGGCTCTGGACGGAAACTTGGTCGGTGCCGCAGCAAGCCCCGTCAGCCCCACCGGTATGTCGCCGTGGCAGGAAGGCATCCTCGATCCAGATAAAACGGAACTACTTCCGATGGATCAGCTTGGCGGATTCGAGCTGGAAAAGATCCTCGCACTCGACCCGGACATCGTCTTCGCGCAGGAAGCTGGCAACGCCCAGCAACTGTACGAGGCACTTGAGGGCACTGTCCCCGTCGTTCCGTTCCACGAAACCCTGCTGGGTGATTCGTGGCAGACCGTCACCACCGATGTTGCCTTGGCTCTTGGTAAGAAAGCTCAAGGCGAACAGCTCATTTCGAGTGTTGAATCAGTGACCGCTGACGCACCCGAGGGTCTCAAAGATAAGACGTGGGTGTTCCTGGCAGCACCGGCGCCGGGCATGGTGAACGCGATCCGCACCGAAGAAGACCCCATGTCGCAGTTCTTCGCCGAATACGGAATGGTCCTTGTCCCGACAGTTTCCGAGTTGCCTGACAACGCTCAAAACCCCGGTACCGCAGCGATTTCCGAAGAAAACTATGACGCCCTGGCCGCCGACCTGGTGATCGTGGCAGCAGGTTCCGACGCTGCAAGCCAGCAGCTAGTGTCGTCGCCGATTTTTGAACTCGCCACAGCTGATTCCGTGGTGTGGACCACCGATATGACCGTAGCGATGGCGCTGCGTTCACCCACTGTCCTCGCGACCCCGTGGGTCGCTGACCAGTTGCAAACCGAACTTGAGGAGGTAGCGGCACGGAGGGCGCCGTAGCCAACACCACCAGCACAGTTGATACAGCTGGTGCCAACCAATCTGAAGGCACATTCGGATCGATCATCACCTCTCGTCGTGGTGGGCTGGTTGCGGCTGCCCTCCTCGCCGTAATTTCGGCGGCGTGCTCGCTGGCACCGTACGTGGCGGTGTACTTGGTAGCCGTTGAACTTTTTGATGGTGACGCCAATAGTTCGACCATCATCACCATCGCGGTGTGGACGGCGATAGCGATCGCCGTGAAGGCGTTGACGTCGGGTCTGTCAACGCATGGGGCGCATGTCAGCGCGTATCGCATCCTGGCTGATCTTCGGATCGCGATGATTACCAAACTGCGCCGCATGCCGCTGGGCGCGGTGCAGGCTCGCTCGACAGGCGAGATGAAGAAAATTCTTCACGATGACGTCGAACAGCTCGAAGAAGCGCTCGGGCACGGCATTCCCGATCTTGCTGCAGCCATTGCTGTTCCGATCACCACGACGGTGCTGCTGTTTGTAGTCGATTGGCGACTGGGGCTTGTTGCGTTGGCATCGCTGATCTTGCTCATCGTGCTGTCGGCGGTGGGCATGGCGATCGTGTTCAAGTCCCATGAGGCTGCTGCCGCACAGCAGGTGCGGCTCAATTCCGCGATCATGGGATACCTGCGCGGTATCGCGGTGATTCGCGGATTCGTGCGTCCCGACAGCGGATACAACCAGGCGCGTGACGTCATCTTGGAAGCGGAACAACTCGATGTTGCTCGCGTTGCTGGCAAGACGAGCTGGCTGGTCACGGCGATGTCCGTCGCGACCGGTTTGGCCACGGCGATGCTGCTGCCCGTGGCTGGTCATGGGTATGTGAGCGGCTGGGTGAGCCTGGCGGATCTCACGTTGTTCCTGGTGATCTCGCAGGCCTACCTGACCCCGGTCATTAGTCTCGTCGGGGTTGTTGCCACCATCATCGCCCGTATTCAACTGTCCAGTAAGGCAATTACTGAACTCCTCGATGAGCCGTCGCTGCCGTCCGCAGCGAATCCGGGTACCCGCGACGGTGCGGTCGTCGAGCTTCGAGACGTCACCTTCGCGTACGGTGACGGCCATCCGGTGCTGTCTGAGGTCAACCTCACTATTGAGGAAGGCACCCACCTTGCTCTCGTGGGACCAACCGGGGCCGGTAAGTCGACGCTCGCGAAACTCATCGCCCGTTTCCAGGACGTCACGGAAGGTTCGGTGACAATCGGCGGCGTCGATGTCCGTGAGCTTTCCGATCTGGATATGGCGCGCACCGTCGCGTTTGTGCAGCAAGACGAGTACGTGTTCGGGGCGTCGCTGCTTGAGAACATTCGCGTCGCCGCACCCGAGGCCACCGAGGAGCAGGTCATCGGTGCCGGTGAGGCAGCGCAACTCGGCGACGTGGTCTCCGATCTCCCGAACGGGTGGCATTCGGAACTTGCCGCTGGCGGTGCTGGGCTTTCTGGCGGTCAGCGGCAACGTATTTCGATTGCACGTGCGCTAGTGAAGAACAGCCCGATCGTGATCCTCGATGAAGTCACCGCATCGCTCGACGCGCACACCGAACGCGCGACGTTGGCTGCGTTGGACCAACTGCTTGAGGGCCGCACGGTCGTGTCGATCGCGCACCGACTGTCCACCATCATCGACAGCGATCTGATCGCCGTGGTGGCTGACGGTGGAATCGTCGAGCGCGGCACCCACTCGCAGCTGCTTGATTCCAGTGCGCGGTATCAGGACCTGTGGGAGTCCTACACCGGTGCGACGGGCTGGCAGATCGAGGACGCGCCCGTGCGCGAAATCGTCTTCGACGACACGTCAGCGGTGACGACGGAAACCGCATCAGTGTCGGATCAGGAGGCGGCGCAGCGCGTCGAAGAAGCCCGCGGCGTTGTCCGGCAAGACGTGGGCGAGTTGTCTTTTGGGAAGCAGTGGAAGGCGCTGTATGGCCGGTCGTGGGGCCAGCTCGTGCGCCAGGGCCTGCCGCGGTTCATTATCGAATCGATGCTGCAGGGTGTGCCGCTGATCGCGGTCTTCCTCGTCCTTGACGCCGCTATCCGCGCAGCTGAAGGCACGTCGGAGATGACGTCCGGGTTCGTGTGGACGGTCTCAATCGTTCTTGTCGTCGCGCTGCTCGGCCGACTCGCCGCGATCCAGTGGGTCAACCAGTTGGTGTGGCGTCTGGCTGCACGGTCGAAAGCTGACGTGCAACTCTCGATTGTGGAGCGTCTGCGACGGGTACCGCTCGGCTTCTTCCAGCGCATGGACGTCGGCAAGACGTCGACGCTGGTCACCAACGACATTCCGATGATCGACTTCCAGAACGTGCCGCAGAAGGTTGTGGCGTCGGTGATGCAGCCGCTGTACGCGTCGATCGCGCTGCTCATCGTCGATTGGCGCCTCGCTCTTGCGGCGCTGGCCGGTATCCCGGTGTTCCTGGTTCTCACCGTGTGGAGCGACCGGATCTACCACCGGGTGTTCGCGGATCTGCATACGCAGCGGGAAAAGACCACGGCGGTACTGCTCGATCAGGTGCGTGGCACCGCGGTGCTGCGAGGCAGCCCAGGTTCTCCGCTGGCCGATTCCTACATCAGTGCGGTGCACGATCTTGAAGGTGCGAGCACACGTAACTCGACTCGCGCGACCCCGGCATCCTCGTTGGGTTCGGCGGCACTGGAAATGGGTCTGGTCCTGCTGATCGTGGTGGGCGCAACCCTGTTCCAATCCGGTCAGGTAGCGCCCACGGTACTGCTGCTGTCTTTGGTTGTGTACCAACCGATTCAGGAGCTGTCCGGGCTCACCGGCTACCGGCGTAACCAGGAGCAGATCGCGGCCCGCATCGCGGCCGTGTGGGATACGCCCGAGCTGTCGGAACCGGAAATCCCTGCCGAAGCGAAGGACTCTTCCGTCGAGTTCGTGGATGTGTCCTTCCAGTACGAGGCTGACGACCTGGTCAGTGAACGTGAACCGGCGCTCAGTGGCGTCTCGTTCCGGGCGGAACCGGGGCGTATCACCGCCCTCGTCGGCCCATCCGGATCCGGCAAATCGACGTCAGCGCACCTGATTTCGCGTCTGTGGGACACCACGTCCGGACAGGTCCGCATCGGTGGCGTCGACGTTCGTGACCTCGGCAGTGATCGGGTGCAGCAGCTCGTTACCACCGTGTTCCAAGAGGTGTATTTGTTCCCAGATACGGTGCGCTACAACGTCACCCTGGGTCGACCCGAAGCAACGGACGACGAAATTTGGGCGGCGCTCACTGCGGCACGCGCCGACGATTTCGTGCGGGCATTACCGGACGGGCTCGACACTGTCGTCGGTGACGGGGGCAGTGGCTTCTCGGGAGGCGAGCGTCAGCGACTCTCGATCGCCCGGGCACTGCTCAAAGACACCCCGATCCTGATCCTCGATGAGGCAGTGGCGTCTGTTGACCCCGATACGGAAGCGCAGATTCAGGCGGCTCTTGGCACTCTCGCTGCCGGTCGCACCGTCATTGTGGTGGCGCACCGGATGAGCACCATCGAACAGGCGCACAGCATCGTCGTCCTGGATAAAGGCAAGGTCGACGGGGTGGGGACGTTCACGCAGCTGCGTGACACCAGCGCCACGTTTCGCAGCCTTGTCGAGGCATCAGGAGAGTTAACCGAAGCGTAGGTAGTGGGTGGGCGGCAGCCATGAGTTGCCGCCCACCCACTCAGCTATCGAGACGCTCAGGGAAGTACGGCGCGAATCCTTCCGCCGCCTGCTGAGCGAGGGAGCACGCCTCGTCGAGGGTGCGAATCAGTGGACCAGCCGCGTTGTAGCGGACCTGGAAGTCGATGAGCCCGGGCTCGATGCCCACGGCATAGTGGCACGACAGGTTTGGGAAATGCGACACCAACACTTCGCGGTCCGCGAGCCAACTTTCCCGCACCGTGGTGTACACACTGTCAGCGCGCCGCGACGTCAACGATTCGGTGTGAGCGGTCACGAGCACCGTGTAATGGCTATCAAACGCGATGAAACCGCAGGTCAGTGACAGTTCGTTGTGTTGGGGCGCCTCCGGCTGCGGTGGGCGGCCACCCAACCCCAGACCCACGATGACATCCTCGGGGACAGCCGTGCACGGATCCCACGTCGGCGACCATTCTGGGTCGGAAACGTCTGCAGCCAGGGCGGTAACTACGTCGGCGGGTGCCTCACTACAACCGGAGATACCGATCAACGTCGTCGCGCATACGAGTGTCGACAGGACACGAACTGCCCTCACAGAATTCCCTCCACAGCACAAAGTTGTAAATGTTCGCCGCGCTGGCGCGAGCACCAAGATTACGTAACGAATGTGCGTTTGAACAGGGCAAAGTCGGGCAGTAGACGATCACTGGATTAGTGCACGATTGAAGGTGATTGCGGCCCCCATCAAATGGGACAAATCACATGCGACGGGTCTTAATCCAGTCGATCAGGGAGGTATGGCAGGAATCCGCGTGCGACGCGTTCGGCATAACTGCATGCTTCCTCTGTCGGCATCGAGAGGGCGCCCGCCCCGGTGTAGCGAACGTGGACGTCGACCATTCCCGGGTCAACGCCGATCGCGTAGTGGCATGACAAGCCGGGGTGGTCGGAGACGACGACGTCGCGGTAACCGAGGGTGGTTTCACGGATGGTGGTGAAACGGCGGTCAGCGCGCCGGTCGTCCAGTGATTCCAAGCTGGAGGTCGCTGTGACGATGAGGAAGGGGTCGTCCGATTGGAAACCGCAGTCATACGAGATGGTTTCGCCGCGACGAGTTTCCGGGAACGGCGGGCGCTGATCAATACCGAGCTCGGCGATGATCGCCGACGGGATTTGCTCGCACGGCTCCCACGTGGGTGCCGAAGTTGCTGCGACCTGGGTTTGCGGCACGTCGGTAGCCGACGACGCGCAAGCGGTAACGCTGAGAACAAGCGCCACGCCGGCAAGCGTTGGCAGCAATGGGGCAGTACGCACGGAACCCTCCAAGAATGATTGCGCGTTCAATCATACATAAGGGATATGTGACACACACCCCAGCGTAGGTGCTGGACATGTGGAGTTACACGAAGAATTGGTGCGTGAGTCTGTGTGCGGGGTGAAGCTATGACGAGCGACTTTTCCTTCGCGCATGCCTGTGCCGACTTCGTGGACGAATAGCGCCACTGCGGAACGCGTTGCACTGGTTTTGCCGGCGATGGGAGTTGCTGCTGCCTACTACTCGCGGTTCGCGGGGCACCTCGCTGATGCTGGTTTTCAGGTGGGTGTCGCGGAGATGCGGGGCAGGGCGAGTACGGGCCGCCCGCGAGTAGGCGCCGCGACTATGGCTTCCGGGAACTCGTCGACGATGTGCGTGACGTGGTCGCTGACGCTCGCGAGCGGTTTCCGTCGGCGAAGATCGTTGTGAGAGTGGCAGTGCGGTTCTAGCCGCGCACGCATTTTCCCTGCCGCACCGGAAGTTTTCGCAGCGGTAGGGAAAACCTGTGCGCGACTGGCAGTGATTGAGTGAGGCGTGGAGGAGCCGATGACGGGAATCGAACCCGCGTATTCAGCTTGGGAAGCTGATGTTCTACCATTG
>JAAYXN010000234.1 GCA_012515885.1 Rhodococcus sp. (in: high G+C Gram-positive bacteria) | reverse complement strand
GAAGCCTCCGGCGAGCGGTTGGGAGCGCTACGAGCCATCCCACCAGGCCAGGAAGATGTATTGGGAGTCCCGGGCGCAGACTGGCTGGCTTTCCTCGGGCTCGCTTATTACCCGCTGTCGCTGCGCCCCGGTCGCGACAGGCCCAGAGTGGTCACGCCCGCATGCGATACGGACTGGAACCGTTCACGTTTCCGTTGGCCGGTGTGGCGTGAACAACTCGACCACGCCGCAATCGCTGCAACAGTCACCCATCCCGGACTTGTCGCAGAACGCGACAGCGATCGCACAGCCGATCCCGAGTCATTGCACGCTCTTGGCATTCGATCGGTCTGGCAGTGTCCAATAACCCGATCGTCGCAGGGCTACGGCTCGTTCGGTCCTAGCGGACGAATCGCCAAGGCCACGTAACTCGGAACTATCGGCATTACGGGGTAAAATCACATTCTGTCCCGCAGTGCAGGGCACCACAATTCGCCCTGCACTGCGAACGTCGCAACTGACTACAACGACACCAAATCGTCGGCATGGACGATTGGGCGACGCATATCTGACGGGAGTTCCAGTGTGGAGCGGCCCGTCATTTCTGTGATCTCACCCGAGTCATACGCGACGACGCCGCGAGCAACAGGTTGTCCCTGCGGATCAACAAGCGCCACAACATCTCCCCCATAAAAACGCCCCTCCACCTCGGTGACACCAGCAGCCAGCAGCGAACGCCGACTGCCCACCACCGCGCGCACCGCACCCTCATCGAGATGCAGCACACCCTGCTCATCCGCAGCATGGCGCACCCAAAACTTGCGGGCCGACAGCCGAGTCGGCCGGGCCGCAAACGCCGTCCCCACCGTTGCGTCCGCTAGAGCAGTCGCCGCATCAGACGCTGCCGCCAGCAACACCGGAACACCCGCATCTGCTGCCAGACGCGCCGCCGACAGCTTGGACGCCATACCGCCGGTCCCCAACGCTCCCCCAGAACCCGCGACAACCCCGTCCAGATCCTCAGGGCTATTGACCTCAGGAATGAGCGTGGCATGGCCCTTACGGGGGTCGCCGTCATAGAGCCCGTCCACGTCGGAAAGCAGCACCAGCGCATCCGCGCCCACCAGGTGCGCAACCAGCGCGGCAAGACGGTCGTTGTCACCGAATCGGAGTTCCGCCGTTGCCACCGTGTCATTTTCGTTGACGATCGCGACCGCGTGCAGTGCGCGGAGCCGATCCAACGTGCGCTGCGCATTGCGGTGCTGGGTGCGCCGCGCAATGTCGTCAGCAGTCAGCAACACCTGCCCCACCGTCCGCCCATAGCGCGCAAACGACGTGCCCCACGCGTGCGCCAACGCCAACTGTCCAACGCTCGCGGCGGCCTGCTTGGTGGCGAGATCGCGGGGACGCCGCGTCAAACCAAGAGGCGCTAAACCCGCGCCCACAGCACCCGACGACACAACCACCACGTCGGTGCCCGCAGCCATACGGGTCTCGATAGCGTCAGCAAGCGTGTCCAGGCGCTCGGTATCGAGACCGCCCACCAAGCTCGTTAACGCCGAAGACCCAATTTTGACGACGATGCTCTGCGCGCCCGCAATTTTCTCGCGAGTTGCGCTCAGTGCCACGCTCATTGGGCGTCTCCGTCATCCTCCAAGCCGCGACGCACCCGACGCGCATGCTTACGCTCGGCAGCGCCAATACGATCAACCTGGTCCAGGCGCGCGTCGGTGCCGCGGCCAGTACGGGTGAGGTCAACACCGGCAGGAGTCTGCGGCTCCCAATCAAAACTCACGTCGCCGATCGTAACGGGGCAACCAGGTTCCGCGCCCTGCTTAACCAGTTCGTCCTCGACACCCAACCGGGCAAGCCGGTCAGCGAGGTAGCCGACGGCCTCGTCGTTATCGAACTGGGTTTGCGCGACCCAACGCTCAGGACGCGAGCCACGAACGATAAAGCCGCCCGGCTCATGCGGATCAGCGATCACACTGAAGCTGGTCTCATCGGTAGGCACAGGCCGAATGATCTGACGCTTCGGAGCAGCCGGCGGGTTGGCCTTGCGGTACTCAAGCACCAGGTTAGCCAGACCAAAGATCAAGGGACGCAATCCATCTCGACTGACCGTCGAGATCGTGTAGACAGGCCATCCGCGAGCCTCGAAGTCCGGGGTCACCATTTCCGCAAGCTCAGCGGCCTCGGGAACATCCGCCTTGTTCAAAATGACGATACGAGGCCGATCGGCGAGGTCACCCAAGCCAGCATCACCCTTAAGCGCCGGGGTGTAGGCGGCCAGTTCCGCTTCCAGCGCATCGACGTCAGAGATCGGATCGCGGCCAGGTTCAAGGGTCGCGCAGTCGACGACATGGGCGAGCACCGCGCACCGCTCCAGGTGGCGCAGGAAGTCCAAGCCGAGACCGCGGCCCTGGCTGGCGCCGGGGATCAGCCCGGGCACGTCCGCGACCGTGAAGGTGGTGTCCCCGGCGGAGACAACACCCAGGTTGGGTACAAGCGTGGTGAAGGGGTAGTCCGCGATCTTCGGCTTAGCTGCCGAGAGCACCGACACAAGCGAAGACTTGCCTGCCGACGGGAAACCAACCAGGCCCACATCAGCAACAGACTTCAGTTCAAGAACGAGGTCACGTTCTTCGCCAGCCTCACCAAGGAGCGCGAAACCGGGCGCCTTGCGGGCCCGCGACGCCAACGACGCGTTACCGAGGCCGCCGCGGCCACCGCGCGCCGCATCAAACTTGGTGCCCGCGCCGATCAGGTCCGCAAGGATCGTGCCATCACGATCAAGGACGACCGTTCCATCGGGCACTTTGAGCACCAGATCGTCGCCATTGGCACCGTCCCGGTTGCCGCCCATCCCCTGCGTACCGTTAGTTGCCTTCGCGTGCTGCTGGAAATGGAAGTCCAAGAGCGTGTGCACGTTGGGGTCCACTTCCAGGATTACCGCGCCACCACGACCACCATTGCCGCCGTCCGGGCCGCCCAGAGGCTTGAACTTCTCGCGGTGCACCGAAGCACAACCGTTGCCACCCTTACCTGCGCTGACTCGCAGCGTCACGCGGTCAATGAAACGGGACATGGCGGGAAGTTCCTTCCTCGTTCGACCGGGCACAAAGACCGAGTCGATTCACAAGATATCGGGCAAGCGAAGCTCCAGGCTTCGAACTGCCCGTCGATACCGCAAGAAAAACGTAAAAAGTAGATCTAAACAAACAATGAGGGGCGGATCGGGTGTTGCAACCCGATCCGCCCCTCATTGGGAAACTCTATGGTGCCCAACTACGGGCTAAGAACAAAGTCGGTGGCGAATCAGGCGTCCGCCGGGACGATGTTCACAGTCTTGCGGCCACGCTTGCTGCCGAACTCAACAGCACCAGCTGCGAGAGCGAACAGGGTGTCGTCGCCGCCACGTCCGACGTTAACGCCGGGGTGGAAGTGGGTGCCGCGCTGACGGACCAGGATCTCGCCTGCGTTGACGGACTGGCCGCCGAAACGCTTGACGCCGAGTCGCTGAGCATTTGAATCGCGACCGTTGCGTGAGCTGGACGCGCCCTTCTTATGTGCCATGAGTTGACCCTCCTCGGGTAAAAGAAAGCTTCGACTTACTTGATGCCGGTGACCTTGAGGACGGTCAGCTTCTGCCGGTGGCCCTGACGCTTGTGGTAGCCGGTCTTGTTCTTGAACTTGTGGATCCGGATCTTCGGACCCTTGGTCTGCTCGACGACCTCGCCAGTAACCTTAACCTTGGCCAGCTTTGCGGCGTCGGTGGTCAGCTCGGCGCCGTCAACGACGAGAACCGGGTCAAGCGAGACAGCAGTGCCGGGCTCACCCTCGATCTTCTCGACCT
>JAAYXN010000233.1 GCA_012515885.1 Rhodococcus sp. (in: high G+C Gram-positive bacteria) | reverse complement strand
CACATCTTCTTGAGGCCGAACTCCTCCACCCGAGCTTCGTCCGGGGTGATGGTCGCGCATTTGACACCCACGCCGTGCTTCTTGATGGCGTTCGCCGCATCGATAGTGACCTGGTCATCGGTCTCATCGCGGTATTCGATGCCGAGGTCGTAGTACTCAAGATTCAGATCCAGGTACGGGTGAATCAGTTTGTCTTTGATGAACTGCCAGATGATGCGTGTCATCTCGTCGCCGTCGAGTTCGACGACTGTGCCCTCAACCTTGATTTTGGACATGGGTGCTTCGCGTCCTCCTGAGTTTCCTGGGTCGCTGTAGGAAGTTTCCCTGCTTGCACGACCACGAACACACTTTGTGGGTGAGTCCGCGAACGGTTCTTAATCAACGCTAGTCGGTGAGGGGTGCAGTCTGCGAGCCCTGGCCCCTAACATGACAAGCGTACTGCTATGTCTGAATTCCTCAACCGGTGGGGCAGAAAACACGCTACTACTTGCGGGTAACTTTCCGCAGATGACGACGGCGGTAGGGACCGGTTCAGCAGAGAACACACAAACAGTTAAGATTGTCGAAGGTCATGAGTGTCAGCATTAGGCCCCGGCTGGCTGACCGGCAACCCTCCTCCGCGGTGGGGTGCCCCGGGTGATGACCTGGTTTCCCGCCAACCGGGGCTGGGAGACAAGCGCGGACTACGTGGAGGTATCAGCCATGAACTATGTGCCGGTGCAGGGCTTCCTGTCGGGGAACACGCCAGTACCAAGCCAGGGATACGTCTGTTGTCGCTGTTGTATGTAGCCGATTTTTGGCTACGCAGGGCTTTCACGCCACCAACACCGACCACACATCCCAGCCGCTCCCGTAAGCGGCAACAGCCTGGAGTTCACTAATGACGGAAAACTGGTCCTTCGAAACCACCCAAATCCACGCCGGACAGACCTCTGACGCCACGACACGGGCGCGGGCACTGCCGATCTATCAGACGACGTCGTACACGTTCGACAGCACCGATCACGCGGCCGCCCTGTTTGGGCTCGCTGAGCCGGGCAACATCTACACGCGGATCATGAATCCGACGCAGGACGCCGTCGAACAGCGGATCGCGGCCCTGGAAAACGGTGTTGCGGCGCTGCTGCTCGCGTCGGGCCAGTCAGCCGAGACGTTCGCGATTTTGAACCTTGCTGGCGCGGGCGACCACATCGTGTCCAGCCCGCGGCTCTACGGCGGCACCTACAACCTGTTCCGCTACACGCTGCCGAAGTTCGGTATCGAGGTCTCCTTCATCGACGACCCAGACGATCTTGAACAGTGGCAGGCCGCGATTCGCCCCAACACCAAGGCGTTCTTCGGCGAAAGCGTGTCCAACCCGCTCGGAGATGTCTTCGACTTCCCCGGAGTATCGAAGGTTGCACACGACAACGGGCTCCCAGTCATCATCGACAACACCGTGCCCACCCCCTACCTGATCCGCCCACTCGAATTGGGTGCAGACATCGTCGTCCACTCCGCCACCAAGTACCTCGGCGGACACGGCACGGCGATTGCTGGCGTCATCGTTGACGGCGGAAAGTTCGATTGGACCGTCACGGACGCTGACGGCGCTGCTCGTTTCCCCGGTTTCACGACGCCCGACCCAAGCTACAACGGTGTTGTGTACGCCGAACTCGGCCCACCGGCCTACGCGCTCAAAGCGCGGGTGCAGTTGCTGCGCGACATCGGTGCCGCCGTGTCGCCGTTCAATGCGTTCCTCATCGCCCAGGGAATCGAAACGCTCAGCCTGCGGATCGAACGCCACGTCGCCAACGCCCAGGCCGTCGCCGAATTCCTCGACACCCAAGAGCAGGTCATCTCCGTCAGCTACGCGGGCCTGCCGTCGTCGCCGTGGTTTGAACGTGCCAAGGAACTCGCGCCGCGAGGCACCAGCGCCATCGTCTCGTTTGAACTCGCGGGCGGAGTCGACGCAGGTAAACGCTTCGTGGACGCGTTGACGCTGCACAGCCACGTCGCCAACATCGGTGACGTGCGATCCCTGGTCATTCACCCGGCATCCACCACGCACTCGCAGCTCTCTCCGGAAGCGCAGCTCGCGGCCGGCGTCACACCCGGTTTGGTGCGTCTGGCTGTGGGAATCGAAGGAATCGACGACATCCTGGCGGACCTGCGGACCGGATTGACGGCGGTCGGATCTTGACGGTTACCTCAGTGCACGAACTCCTCCGCCCGGACGGCACGCTCAGCATCATCGATGTTGGCCCGCTCGATACCGAAGCGGGCGAACGCATCGAATCGGTGTCGCTTGCCGTCCAGCGGTGGGGTGAGATTTCGCCGACCCGCGACAACGTGGTGCTCGTTGAACATGCCCTCACCGGCGATTCACACGTCATCGGTGCGGCTGATGACACCCACCCCTCCCCCGGCTGGTGGGAAGGAATGATCGGTCCGGGCGCGCCCGTCGACACCAACGAGTGGTGCGTCATCGCAGCCAATGTTCTCGGTGGTTGTCATGGCAGCACCGGACCCAGCTCGCTGGCTCCCGACGGCAAACCTTATGGAAGCCGATTCCCGTACACGTCGATCCGTGACCAGGTTGCCGCTGAGCGCCTGCTCATGGATCGACTGGGCATCGAGCGGCTCGGTGCGGTTGTTGGTGGATCGATGGGCGGAATGCGCGCCCTCGAATGGGTGGCGTCCTACCCCGATCAGGTCGGTGCAGCGCTGATCGTGGCAGTCGGTGCCCGTGCTACCGCCGACCAGATCGGTACCCAAACCACGCAGATCGCGGCCATCACGTCAGACCCGAATTGGCAGGGCGGCGACTACTACGGCACCGGGCATGCACCGAACACCGGCCTCGGGCTGGCACGGCGGTTCGCGCACCTGACGTATCGCACTGAACACGAACTCGATAGCCGTTTCAGCAATGCCCCGCAAACCGGTGAAGACCCGTGGGACGGCGGCCGTTACGCGGTGCAAAGCTATCTCGAACACCAGGCAGATAAGTTGGTGAACCGGTTCGATCCGGGTACCTATGTGCTGCTCACCGAAGCCATGAACCGGCATGATGTCGGTCGCGGCCGCGGCGGAGTTGCGGCCGCACTCAGTGCGGTCACCGCGCCGGTGATTGTCGCTGGCGTCGACTCAGATCGGCTCTATCCGCTGCGTCTGCAAGAAGAACTCGCCGAGCTGATCCCCACCAGCAGCGAACTCCGCGTCGTCGAATCCCGCGACGGCCACGACGGGTTCCTCACCGAAGCGACAGCGATGGCGCAGTTGCTCAGCGAAACCATGGAACTCGCGCGCACAGCGCGGTGAGTACGCGGGCGACGTTCGCCGTGTTCTAACCGCCTGGTTCTAGCGTCCCGTTCTAGTCGGTGCCCAGCGGGTCAATCGACACTGCGAGCCAGACGATGGCGCCGCCCACCGCGGTCAGCGCGGCGACATCGAAAGTTTTGCCGCGCACCGCAAGAAGGCCCGCGGCGTCACCCGAGAGCACCAGGCGAAACGCGGCAGCAACCAACACGGCCATGCCGAACACGAAGGCTCCTCGTCGCCACCGATCGGCAGCGACGAGGACAAGAGCCCCAATAATGACGACGAGCACCATCAGGATCGCGAAGTTGTTTTTCACGATCGCCCCGACGTTCATGTCACTCCGCTTTCGTTGAACTTTGCCTGTGCCCGTTCGGATTAGTTACGCGCTGGCAGCGATCTGCTCGGCGCGCTCAACAACATTGGCGAGCAGGAAGGCACGAGTCAACGGGCCCACGCCACCGGGGTTGGGTGAGAGCCAGCCAGCGACCTCGTCGACGCCTGGCGCGACATCGCCGCGCAGCTGCCCGTCTTCGGTGCGGCTCACTCCGACGTCGACAACCGCGGCGCCCGGCTTGACCATGTCCGCGGTAATGAGGCCGGGG
Source organism: Rhodococcus sp. (in: high G+C Gram-positive bacteria) (assembly GCA_012515885.1). Lineage (GTDB taxonomy): Bacteria > Actinomycetota > Actinomycetes > Mycobacteriales > Mycobacteriaceae > Rhodococcus_F. Next base: position 290 of record JAAYXN010000233.1, on the reverse strand, counting down.
ACGCCAGCGGCAGCGACCACGATGTCGGCGCGGCGCACCTCGTCAGCAAGATCGCGGGTTCCGGTGTGGCACAGCGTCACCGTGGCGTTCTCGGTGCGACGAGTCAGCAGCAGACCAATCGAGCGGCCCACCGTGATGCCGCGGCCCACGACGGCGACATTGGCGCCGGCGATCGGGACGTCGTAGCGGCGCAGCAAATGCAGAATTCCGTTGGGGGTGCACGGCAACGGAGCCGGGGTGCCCAGTACGAGACGACCGAGGTTTACCGGGTGCAGGCCGTCGGCGTCCTT
>JAAYXN010000232.1 GCA_012515885.1 Rhodococcus sp. (in: high G+C Gram-positive bacteria) | reverse complement strand
TTCGAGATCGGCCAGGGCCAGAAGGGCCCGCAGGCCACCGGCGTCACCGCGATCTGATTCCAGATCTTTTTCCGCAGGCCCCGCTCGTTTTGAGCGGGGCCTGCGGTGTTTTACCCCTGACCGCCGTTGGGCACACCGTCACGGTGTATCCGCCTAGATGGAACCGCTGTGACATTGTCCCCGGGGCGTCGGTGAGATTCGTCGGTGTTGTGAGAGCCAACTAAGGTAGATGATTGTGCTGTCTGTCGTGCATCAACCTGTCGTCGTGCGGGCTCCGTCCAAGGTCAACCTGCACCTGTCGGTTGGTGACTTACGGCCCGACGGCTATCACGATCTGACGACGGTTTTTCAGGCGTTGTCGCTGTATGACACGGTGTCGGTGGTGCCGCATCAGGGTTCGGAACCGATCATTGAGGTTCACGGGCAGGACGCGCAGCTGGTCCCCACTGATCACACAAACCTGGTGTGGACGGCCGCTCAAGAGATCGGTGTTCCCGCGCAGACGTACAACCGCGACACCGGGATGTTTGACCTGGGCGTCAAAATCTCGATTGAGAAAACCATCCCCGTCGCTGGCGGTATGGCAGGCGGGAGCACGGACGCGGCGGGTGCGCTGGTCGCGCTCAACAAGCTGTGGGGTGTTGACTACAGCCGCGCAGAATTGGCGGAGATAGCCGGCGCTATCGGCAGCGACGTCCCTTTCTGCGTCCATGGCGGTACCGCGATGGGTACCGGACGTGGAGAGGAAGTCGTTCCAGTGTTGTCCCGCAACACTTTTCACTGGGTTCTTGCGATTGCTAAAGACGGCCTGAGTACCCCCGCAGTGTTCAAGGAACTGGATCGTCTGCGCGCCGAAGGCAATCCGCCGCGTGTCGGTGACCCGCAGGAATTGCTGCAGACGTTGGCATCTGGCGGCGATGCAGCAGCTCTCGCGCCGCTTCTCAGCAATGACCTCCAGGCTGCTGCCATTTCACTGCAGCCGGGTTTGCGTAGGACTTTGCGTGCCGGTGTGGAGGCGGGTGCTCTTGCGGGCATCGTGTCTGGTTCTGGCCCCACCTGCGCGTTCTTGTGCGCCGATCATGATTCCGCGATCGAAGTGGGTGCGGAACTGTCCGGGGCTGGGGTAGCGCGCAGCGTCCGCGTTGCGTTTGGTCCGGTACCAGGCGCTCGGCTTGAGACAGACGCGTAGGTCGACGCACTAACGCGCGTCCACTGATGCACCGCTAGACACCACGGCTGTAGTTCAGCAGTAACGAAGAAAGTAGTGAAGGGCATATGGCCAATCTGATCAACCTTGAGCAAGTGTCGAAGTCCTTCGGGATTAAGCCGCTGCTCGACTCGGTGTCACTCGGCGTCGAGGAGGGGGAGCGGATCGGAGTGGTCGGCCTCAACGGTGGCGGTAAAACCACGATGTTGGAGGTGCTCGCCGGGATCGAGGCACCTGACTCGGGTCGTGTCAGTCGGGTTGGCGGCCTGCGCATGGCTGTCGTTACTCAGCGAGGTGCCCTGCCGCCGGGATCAACGGTCGGCGAGGTTGTTCTTGGCCCGCTGGACGTTCCTGTGCATGAGTGGGCAGGTAACGCGCGTATCCGCTCTGTGCTGACGGGCATCGGTATCGACGAACTTGGACTCGACGCGACCGTCGACAACCTCTCAGGTGGTGAGCGTCGACGTGTCGCTCTCGCGGCCGCTTTGGTGCAGGATTTGGATCTGCTGGTCTTGGACGAGCCCACCAACCACCTCGACGTGGAAGGCGTGCAGTGGCTCGCCGAACACCTCGTGTCGCGCCGCAGTGCACTCGTCGTCGTCACGCACGATCGGTGGTTCCTCGACACCGTCGCCACCCGCACGTGGGAAGTAGTGGGCGGCAACGTCGAAAGCTATGAGGGCGGCTACAACGACTGGATTTTCGCCCGCGCTGAGCGAGCACGCCAAGCCGATGCGAGCGAGGAGCGACGCCGCAATCTGGCGCGTAAAGAGTTGGCGTGGCTGCGCCGCGGCCCGCAGGCCCGTACATCTAAACCGAAGTATCGCGTCGAGGCCGCCGAGGCACTCATCGCTGATGTTCCGCCGCCGCGCGACTCGGTGGCACTTGCCTCGTTCGCGCAGCGCAGGCTGGGGCGCGTCGTCGTCGAACTCGAAGATGCGCGCCTGGAAACTCCCGACGCCCGCGTACTGGTCGATGACCTGACGTGGCGACTTGGTCCGGGCGAACGCATCGGTCTGGTTGGTGTGAATGGTTCGGGCAAGACGACGCTGCTGCGGGCACTAGCTGGTGACGTAGAGCCGACCGCGGGCCGCCGCATCCAAGGGCAGACGGTGCACATCGGTTGGCTCCGTCAAGAACTCGACGATCTACCGACGGACATGCGCGTGCTGGATGCCGTCAAGGATGTCGCTGAGCGAATCACCCTGGGGGATAAGGATATTTCAGCTGGGCAGCTAGCTGAGAGGCTTGGGTTTACTCCGGCTCGTCAACGCACCCCGGTTGGTGATCTTTCCGGTGGTGAGCGTCGACGTCTGCAACTGACACGTGTGCTGATGGCTCAGCCCAACGTGTTGCTGTTGGATGAGCCGACTAATGACCTCGATATCGATACCCTGCAACAGCTTGAGGACCTGCTCGATAGTTGGGCGGGCACCCTGGTGGTTATTAGTCACGACCGCTATTTGATTGAGCGCATTGCAGATTCAACGTGGGCACTCTTTGGCGACGGCAAGTTGACGAACCTGCCGGGCGGTATCGAGGAGTATCTGCGTCGACGGGCAGCGGCCGCGTCGTCGAGCGCCACCCAGTCGGTGGCTTCGCAGTCCGCAGCAGCTGGGCAGCCTGGTGTATCTGGCGACGCGAAGCCGGTGCGTGACGGCGCGGCTGATCGCGCGGCACGCAAAGAACTGTCCCGGCTGGAGCGTGCGGTGGCCAAGTTGGATGAGAAGGAAACGAAGCTGCATGCCGCGCTCGCGGAGGCAGCCACCGATCCTGAGCGTCTGCAAAAACTCGGCGCCGAGTTGAAGGACGTCGTCGCGGAGAAAGAAGCCACTGAGGAACGCTGGATGGAGCTGGCCGCCGAACTGGAGTAACGCGCTCATTCACCGGTTTGGTGGCACGCTAGCGACTATCCTGTAACACACGGCCAGGTGGGGCAGTTACAGGGAGGCGGACCATGGATCACGACGCGATCCGGGAGATCCACCAGCTCAAACACCGTTATGCGCGCACACTGGACACCAAAAAATGGGGTGAGTTTGCGCAGACGATGGTCCCGGAAGCCACGGCTATTTACGGCGAATATCTCAGATTCGATAGCCGTGACTCTTTCGTGTCCTTTCTGGAGAACACGTTCAGCATCCACGTCATCACCCAGCATCACTGCAGCCAGCCCGAGATCGACGTCGATGGCGACCGCGCCACCGGCATTTGGCTACTTGCCGACACCACCATCATTCCCGATGACGGATTGATGCTGCGCGGCTCCGCCTACTATCACGACCGCTATGTGCGCGACGATCACGGACGGTGGCGGATTTCGTACACGTCCTTTGAGCGGACGTGGGAGTCGGCCGTGGACCTCAAAGACATCCCCAGTTTCCGCTTAGCATTCAATCGCTGGGATCAGCTCGAACCCCCAGCCTCTGCGTAAGCGTTCCCGCATGCCGTTTGTCTTCCCGGAGCGGCAATTGCGCATGCACGAAGACAACATGCATGCGGGAAGAGACAAGCGGTAGGTAGCGCGGTGTCGTCCCACCCCGGTACGGCCCACTATCGCGGCAATTCGGGAATGGTCTTCGAGTCGTTCACTCAGCGTTGCCTGGTCTGCAAACCTAGATATCTAGACATAGGGCGTCCACTTCTTCTGGCGCGCAAGCGTCGAATCTGAACCGACGCGAGATCAGGAACTCCACGATGGGTAAGACGTTTTTCCGTACGACAGTCTCTCGCACTACAGCCATGGCTGCAGCAGGCCTGTGTGCTGCTGGCCTTTTGGCGTCGTGCAGCTCGTCCAATGAGCGGGACGAGAACACGATCGCTTTTGCTGTCACCGATTTGCAGGGCTTGGAAGAGCTCCAGCGCGAGTTCGGCGCCTTCAAAACGACCCTCGAAGAGGTGTCGGGATTGACCGTCGAGTTCTACCCGGTCAGCGACCGCACTGTTGCGGCTGCAGCATTGCAGACGGGCGATATCGACATCGTCTTTACCGGTCCCGCCGAGTACGTCGTGATCCACGAGAAGACAGATGCTGAGCCGGTGGTTTCGATCCGCCGCGATGGTTACCGCTCTTGCCTGTATGCCAAGGCGGATTCCGGTATCAATGCTGTCTCTGATCTCTCTGGCCGCAAGGTGGCCATGAGCGATGTGGGATCAACGAGTGGCCATCTGGGGCCCTCGCAGTTGCTTGTTGACGCTGGTCTGACGCCCGGCGACAACGTCGAGGTAGTGATGGCGGGAGACGCCGTCCACCAGGCACTGCTTCGTGATGACGTGGCCGCTGTCGGGATCGGCTGCCACGACTACGAAGAGTTCATGGACGAAGAAAGCGACCCCAACGCATTCACTTTGCTTGAGCAGGGCGAGCTGCTGCCGCCGGATGTCATCATGGCTCGCGGCGACCTCGATGAGAGCAAGCGCGCTGCAGTAGAGGCCGCGTTCACCGAGCATTTCGATGAGTTGCTCACGGCGATGCTCGCTGGCAAGGACAACGCGAAGTACGAGAACGCCGAGTTGGTCGTGACCACCGACGCTGACTATGACGTGGCGCGGCAACTGTATCGGGCAATTGGGGTCACCGAATTCTCCGAGTTCGTCGGAGAGTGACCGCCATGTCGGAGACAGCGGGAGGTATGGGGACCGTGCGCGAAGCAGGGACAGTGTGCAGTGCAGCGCGAATTAGCGTGCGCAACCTGACATTACGGTATGGGTCAGCGTCCAAGCCCACCCTTGATCAGGTGAACCTCGACGTGGACTCCGGGCAGATGGTGGCCCTCATTGGTGCCAACGGCGCCGGCAAATCGAGCTTGCTTCGCAGCATGGTGCGGCTGGTTGAGCCGACGGCTGGCACCGTCTCGATCGGTGAGCACGACGTGACGAACGCAGGTCGAACCAAACTGCGCGCTATCCGCCGTGACGTGGGATTCGTGTTTCAACACTTCAACCTCGTCACCCGCCTGACTGCCTTCGACAATGTCCTTCAGGGCGGTATTGCAAAGCAGAGCCGTCGGTGCGTTGTCCCGGCATTCGCGCCGGGCGAGGCGAGGCGCCGAGCTATGGAATACCTGGACCGAGCGGGGCTTGCTGAGTTCGCGCAGCGACGTGTGGACACGCTCAGTGGCGGACAGCAGCAACGTGTCGCTATTGCGCGGGTACTGATGCAGGAGCCGAAGGTCATTTTGGCTGACGAACCGGTCGCGAGCCTCGACCCCGTTTCCGGCGAAGCGGTGATGGGTCTACTGCATTCGGTGGCAGCCGAGCGCGGCATCACTGTTGTTGCCGCACTTCACCATATCGATCTGGCGGTGCGCTACACCGAACGGATCGTTGGTCTTCGTGGAGGACGAGTGTCGCTCGATATCGCGTCGCGTGATTGCGTCGTCGACGAGTTGTCGGTGATCTATTCAAATGACCCGGCTTCTCCCGCACTCGCGATGGCCCCGATGTTATGAGCGCCGGAATGAAGGGAACGTTGCTGCGTTCGCGGCGCCCAGCGGAGCCCGGTCTGGGTAAGGGAGAGCCCTCCCGGTTCACCAGGCCCAGCGTGTTCGTATCGCTTGTTTGGCTTGTGGTTCTCGCCTTTGTCCTTCATGGATGGAGCCAAGGCGTTGCGCTGTATCCGGCTGATCTCATCGACGGCTCCGCGCGACTGAGTACCTTCCTCGCCGATGCTTTCCCGCCCAACATTGATCGTTTGGGCGCGATTGCCTCTTCGCTTCTGGTCACTTTCCAAATCGCGTTGCTGGGCGCGATCATCGGTGTCATTCTCAGTTTCCCGCTGGGTGTGTTTGCAGCCCGCAATACCAGCCCGCACCCGCTTATTTACGCGGTCACTCGCGGATTCGTATCGGTGTGCCGCACTATCCCAGATCTGGTGTGGGCGTTGCTGTTTGTCGTCGCTGTAGGGCTCGGCCCCGAAGCCGGTGTCCTCGCGATCACGGTCGACGTGATGGGGCTGTGCGGCAGATTCTTCGCCGAGGCCATCGAGGAAATCGATAAGGGAGTTCTCGACGGGCTGCGTGCTGGCGGAGCGCCGTGGTGGGCCGTCATCGTCGGCGGAGTATTGCCCACATGCTTGCCGTCATTCATTGGCACGTCACTGTTTGCCCTTGAAGGCGCGGTGCGGTCGGCGGTCACGGTGGGCTTGGTCGGTGCGGGCGGTATCGGTATCGAACTCTCGGTAGCCATGTCGCTACTTCGCTACGACGAAGCCCTCACCATCATCTTGGCGATCTTCGTTGTGGTGCTGACGGTAGAGCGAGTGTCGTCGGCACTGCGACGTCGCGTGATGGAGGGTGACCCGATGAAAGGTATGGCGTCGTGAGATCGCGGACGATTGATCGGGTGTCGGGTGTGCCGCTGTACGGACAGATCGCGTGCGACTTGGAATCGCAACTGGGTGCGGTCTACGAGCCGGGAGATGCGCTGCCACCGGTAGCGGAATTAGCGGAGCAGTATGCCGTCAATCGGCTGACGGTGCGTGAGGCGCTTGGCCTCTTAGCGCGACGCGGACTCGTCGAAACAATAAGGGGAAAAGGAACATTCGCGGCACTACCGCCGACCCGGTTTGTCATCAATGGCAACGACGACGCCAGCCTGACATCGGCGATGGCTGCCGCTGGGCGCAGCGTCGAGAACGTCGTCCTGGAGGTGTCGCTGGTCAACGACGAGCAGCGGCAACTCGAACTCGGTGCTCCCGGTCAGATCCAACGATTCGAGAGCGTGCGCTACGTCGACGATGCGCCATGGTCCATCACGACCACGTGGGTCGATCCCGTGCGGCTACCCGGTTTAGGTACGGCCTGGACGCAAGGTTCCCTGCACGCAGTGTTGCGTGAGCGCTACGACGTGCGTGCACGTCGATCCACCCGCACGTTCGCCGCGCACACTGCATCTCCCGCCGAAGCTGAAATCCTGCAGGTTCCGGTGGCTTCACCAATTCTGGAGGTGGGCGGCATCAACGTGGATCGGGATGGGCGTCCCGTCGCGGTGATTGCCCACCGGTTTCGCGGCGACCGCGTGACGTTCGTCGTCGAGCCCTAACTGTCTTAGTACTTCGTTCTTAGTACTTCATGGTCACCCGTTATCGAAAGGCTAGTTCGCAATGACGTTTACCCGTATTTCTGGTGTCACTCTTGTTCCGGGCGGAGGGCGCCCGATGCTCGCCGACGCCTCCATTGATCTTGACGTTGACGGAGTTGTCGTCGCGATCGACGGGACAGAAACCGAGTCGGCACCCAGCGCAGGTACGCGGATTTTGGTTCCTGCAGCTGTGGACTCGCACCTGGACAACGTCACGGAACGTCGTCGCCCACGCGCGACCGTGCAGTTGCCCCAGGATTCCGTGATCGCTGCTCTCGACGCCGAATGCGCGGGAGCGGGCATCGGAACGGTGTGCATTTCGGCGCGCTGTGAAGACGCCCCCGGCAAGGGCGTTCATGTTGAGGACGCGGTCGAGTTGGCGCACGTACTTGAGCGCACGGCACCGCATCTGGCGTGCGACTGGCGTATTCACGCGCGTGTGGAAGTTACTGACGACACCGCAATTGACGCGTTGAAGGGCGTGCTGGCGGCATCGACGCGGGTAGCGGTCATCTCGATTATGGAGCACTCGATCGAGCGCAGTCGGTTCGCGAATGCCCAGGAACATCGGGAGTTTTACGCCGCCGACTGGGGTGTCTCGCTCGACGAAGTGGACGCACTGTTGGCGACGAAGAAGGAAGGCGCAGGCGAGCGTGATCGCCGTCGCGCTGAGGTCGCGCAGATCGCGCGCGAGGCGGGCGTAGTGCTTGCCTCACACGATGATCGAGACGTCGCCGATATTGACTCCGGTCACGCTCTGGGTGCCAGGATCGCGGAGTTCCCGCTGTCGATCGACGCGGCTCGTCATGCACGGGAACTGGGCATGATCACTGTCCTGGGTGCTCCGAATGCGGTGCGTGGACGCTCCACGTCGTCGTCGAACGTCCTCGTCGCGGATGCGGTGCGTGCGGATGTCGTCGATACCCTGTGCTGCGACTACCTCCCGTCCGCGTTGCAGGGGGCGCCCCTTGCACTCGCCGCTGAGGGCGTCTTGCCGCTCAGCGAAGCGGTCGATTTAGTCTCGACCAATCCGGCGCGGGCATTGGGTCTGACCTCACCGGAAATCGTCATCGGTCAGCGCCTGACTGCGGCTCTGGGACGCGCGGAAGGGACGACGTTCATCGGGGAAGGGCTGTGGCGTGATGGCCGCGTCGTCTTCGCACGCAACCTGGCATCCGTGATCGACACATCGGTGCCTGAGGCCGTGTGAGGTTCTTACGATCAACCCTTGTGACGCTCTAAAACAGCTGATGCGCGTGACCATCATGGTCACGCGCATCAGCTGTATGTAGAGAACTAGAAGCCTTAGTTGCGACGGCCAGGCGTACGCAGGTCGACGACGATCGACTGTCCACCGAGCTTCGCATGAATTTCGGGACGCTCGTAGCCGGCGGCCTCAAGGTATTCGCCGAGCAGTTCCAGCATGCCGTCGTTGTCGCTGAACGGGTCGAGTGAACGTGCGCGGCCGGATGAGAGGTGCTCTGCTACCAACTCGGCGTGAGCGAGACGGCCCGCGGTGCGGACACCAGCGATACCCATGGAGTCGCGGCGCATGATGGCACGTCCTCGGGACTCAAGATCGCGGTTGGATTCGGCAGCACGCTGGCTGGAGGCGCTTGCGGAGCTGCTTGCCGCCGACTCTTCGCTGGAAGACGAGGTCGCCGATGAGCTACCCGGCAGGGGGAAGCTGAATGCCTGTGAGCTGGAGCTGGTACTGCTTGAGCCACCACCGGTGAGTCCACTGCCCGAAGTTGAC
>JAAYXN010000231.1 GCA_012515885.1 Rhodococcus sp. (in: high G+C Gram-positive bacteria) | reverse complement strand
TAGCGGAATCGTCTATGCCGGGGCTGCACTCGCGGCCGTTGTAGTGGTCGCGGGCGGCGCGTATGTCGCGACGTCGGTCATCGGCGGATGTTCGGACCCGACCGAATACAGTGTCGCGGCCGATCCCAGTATCGCGCCGGCACTGACCCAGGTTGCAGTCCACACCGACCCTGCCGATGTTGGTTGCGCGAGCTTCGTGGTCACTGAGCGTGCCCCGATGCAGCCGCCCACTCCCGGTGACGACGGCCCGGACATCTGGATTCCCGACTCCTCGTTGGCGGTGGCACGCGCGTCGGCCGCTGGAACGACGTACTCCGTCGCGGTTGACTCAGTTGCGTCCACACCCGTAGTGGTGGTTTCTCGGCCTGGTGAAGCCCCAGATTTCGACTCGTGGCTCGACGTGGTGCGGGTGCAGGGACTGGAGTTGGGGGATCCGCAGTGGGACACCGTGTCAGCGGCGCCGATTGCCGCGGCGCTGGCGGAAGCGGAATCTGGCCGTATTGAATCCAACGCGGTACTTGGCGCGATGGTGGCGTTAGCGCAGTCGCAGGCAGCGTCTGGGCCGTCACAAATTTCCGATGCTAGCCGCGCGGCTGTTGTGGGGGCGGCAGGCGGAATCGCGGTTGCGAGAGAGCAGAGCGTCGAACAAAGCAAAGTACTGGTTGAATCGGTTCCCCAATCGGGAACGATATTTCTTGACTACCCGCTCGTTGTGACGTCGACTGCTGAGGGTGTTGACGATGCGGCGCGTGCGTTCGGCGACGTGTTGGCAAGCACGAGGGGCACAGAGATCCTTGCGGACCACGGTTTACGCGGCGGCGATCGTGCACCGCTGCCGAACGGACGCGGGGTCGGCGAGGTTCCCGTGTTGCTGATGGGCGATACGGAAAAAGTCACCAGTACCCTCGCGAACTATTCGGTGTTGGCGAAACCGTCACGTGCCCTTGTGGTGCAGGACGTCTCCGGTTCGATGAACTACGCGGCAGGAGACCGTACTCGCGCTGAACTTGCGGCCGAGGCCGCTGAGACCGGCACCCGGCTGTTCCCGGACACCGCTGAATTGGGCTTGTGGTTCTTCTCCACCGCTCACAGTGGCTCGATCGACTACACCGAGATCGTGCCGATCCGTAGCCTCGGTGCCACCGTCGGCAGCGCTACGCACCGTGAGGTGGTCGTGGACGGCCTACGAACATTGCCCGACAGCATCGGCGGCGGAACTGCGCTCTATGACACGGTGCTGGCAGCGTTTCGTGAAGTGCAGCGCGGCTACGACCCGGCGTTCGTGAACAGTGTGATCGTCATGACGGACGGCGCCAACGAAGACTATGACAGCATCGGACTCGACGAGCTGCTCGCGACGTTGCGCGCTGAACAGGACCCGATGCGCCCGGTGATCGTCGTGACGATCGGGCTCACTCAGGACGCTGACGCGTTAGTGCTGGAACAAATTTCGGCGGCAACAGGTGGCACCAGCTATGTCGCCCGTACTCCCGCGGAGATCCCAACTGTCTTCGCTGACGCTCTGGAAAGTCGTACGCGCGCAGTCCGATAGCAGCTAGTCAAGTACGCGCACACCAGCAGTAGAAGTCAACCATTCGCCAGCCAGTGCGTCGAGGACACCTTCGTCGTAGAGGGTTTCGACGGCGATCGAGACACACGTCGTCATTCTGCTGTCGAGTTCTAGTACCAAACCGAAACGGTCCGGAGATGTCGCTGACCGCGAGAATTGGCCGACTGTTACTGCCTCGGGAACTTCTTCGGTCAGTTGCAATCCGGTAGGCAGATCAAGGATTAACGCGTCCACGTCACCCGCAATGAGCCCTGCCCGCGCTTCATTCATCGTTGTGTACGCGATGGGCGGTGTCTGCGCGTGGACCGTC
>JAAYXN010000016.1 GCA_012515885.1 Rhodococcus sp. (in: high G+C Gram-positive bacteria) | reverse complement strand
TCGGTGTAAGGGCGGCCACACCTCGACCAGAGTATTCCTGCTGAATGGTGTCGGTGACGACGTCGTTCGGTTTGAGCGGCGAGAGATTTGACCGCATAGCCTGCGAAGCCGAGGCGAGAGATCGTGGCCGCGTGCGTTCGGCGCCCTGATTCATTTCCGACCTACGCTGCAGAATAATCGCGTGCTTGAACATTGAAATCGTCAATGATGACATGACACGTGTTCGCGCTGACGTCATCGTCAATGCGGCCAGCGCGCGGATGCGCGAGGAGGATGTCAATGGCGCAATCCACCGTGTCGGTGGACCGCAGATACTCGACACGTCACAGGAACTCTTCGAGCGTCAACGACAACGTTGCTTCCACGCGTTGAGCAGCCGTCTACGTGCACTGGCGCATCGACCGATCCTCGGTCTATATGTGGAATCTGTTTTGCCAGCAATCTAGCGATACCTTTGGTCGGTCCAGTAGAATTCGTCCGCCGGATCTTTGGTTACGAATCGTGCATCAATCGATGCTGCTCGAACCTGATTGAGTACGATCCTATGTGGATGCGAGTTTCCGTGTGTGCCACCACGTTTGTTGTCGGCTTCAAACGTAGCGAGTGATGCGTTTGGAACCGTAGCCTGAGTATTCGGTTCGGTGAGCACCACGCGTAGTCCCGTTCAGCGCCGCAGGACTGCGATGGCGGTCGGGGATGTCGGTGCCGTCGATATTGGGGTTGAGCGCCGCCTTCTTTTCCTAGGCTCCTTCTGCCGTGTGCCCTATCACGCGGCAGAAGGAGCAACGAAGAATGGTACGGAAGATCAAGGCGAAGTTGGTGCTTCGTCTGCGGAGCGAGGGACTCTCGCGCCGGCAGATCGCCAAGCAGGGCATGTCGCGGCATTCGGTTGACGCGGTCATCGCTGCCGCTGATGCCAGGGGCGTCACGTTCGACGACGTCGCGGTCCTGCCCGACGCAGATGTCTACGAGCGTCTGTTCCCCGGGCGCGGAGAGCATCACAGTTTGTACGCGCAACCGGACTGGGGTCAGGTTCATCGTGAACTGGCCAAGGTCGGGGTTACGTTGAAGCTGCTGCACGGCGAGTACCGTGACGCGCGCACTGCTGCCCGAACGCCGGTGATGGGCTATGACCGGTTCTGCAAGTCGTATCAGCAGTATGTTCTCGTCGCCGGTCTGGCTTCGCGGGTCGGGCACAAGGCCGGCCAGTCCGTCGAGGTCGACTGGTCGGGCAAGACGATGGCGTTGACCGATCCGGTCACCGCCTCGAGGACCAGGGTGTACCTGTTCGTGGCGTGTCTGCCGTTCTCGCGGTACGCGTTCGTCGAGCCGACTCTGGACATGAAGCAGGACACGTGGCTGCGGGCGAACATCGCGATGTTCTCGTGGTTCGGTGGGAGCGTTCCGCGGATCGTTCCTGACAACCTCAAGACCGGCGTCATCGCCCACCCCGCCGATGGCGAGATCGTGTTGAACGACGCCTATCGCGAACTCGCGGCCCACTACTCGGCAGCGGTTCTCCCGGGCCGAGTCCGCAAGCCGAAAGACAAAGCGAGCGTGGAGAACACAGTCGGCAACATCGCCACCGTGGTGATCGCGGCGCTGCGCCATCGTCAGTTCGCGACGTTGGCAGAGTTGCGGTTGGCGATCTACGAGCAGGTCAACGGCTACAACGCCGCACCGTTTCAGAAGCGGGCCGGGTCGCGGCAATCGGTTTTCGAAGCCGAGGAGAAGGCGTTGTTGCGGCCGTTGCCGGCTCATCCCAATCGGGGGTGTAGGA
>JAAYXN010000230.1 GCA_012515885.1 Rhodococcus sp. (in: high G+C Gram-positive bacteria) | reverse complement strand
TGAACACACACCGGCCTACACGAGCGCTGCTGCCGAAGCGGGGGTGCTGTTGCGCGGCTACGCACACGACGGAGTGCGGGTCACCATTGGTGACCCGCACGAGAACGACGCGTTTCTAACGTTCGCGACCAGCGAGGCCGGGCGGGCCGTCGCAGGGCTTTAGATTCCAGTCTTAGATTCCCAGGCCGCGGGCGATTTCGGGCCATGCCGACTTGAACTCGTCCTGCCAGTACGGCCACGAGTGGGTGCCATGGTTGTGGTAGACGAACGTTGCCGGGATGCCCAGCTCGCCGAGACGGTTCTGGTAGGTGCGGGTGCAAATGTTGGCGAGGAATTCCAGCGGTCCACCGAGAGCGATCGTGGAGGCGAGGTCGCCGCCGCGAGCCATCTCGTGCGGGCCGGGCATACCGTTGCCGGTCGAGATGTAGACCTGCTTGCCGCGCAGTGCCTCAGCGTTGATGGTGGGGTCGTTTGCGGCCCACAGTGGATCGTTGTCGGGGCCCCACAGGTTAGCCGGGTCGCCGCCCTTGTAGGCGATGGTGCCGCGCACCGAATCACGCGAGCTGGGCTCGGTGTTGTCGAGGCAGCCGCTGAACGCGGTGAGGCCGCGGTACAGCTCGGGGTGACGGGTAGCCAGGTTCGCAGCACCCATCGCACCCATCGACACGCCTGCGATGGAGTTGGCGCCGTTGCCATTGAACTGGCGGTCAATGATCGGGGGCAGTTCCTTGGTCAAGAACGTTTCCCACTTGGGGGTACCGAGCGCCGGGTCGGGACGCGACCAGTCCGCGTAGTACGTCGCGGTGCCGCCGATAGGGAGAACCACGTTGGCGTTCTTATCGGACATGAAGTCGACGATGTCGGTCTTGAGTGTCCACGTACTTTCGGCGTAATTCGATTCTTCACCGGCACCGACACCGTCGAGCAGGTACAGCGTGGGCCGCGGACCACCCGATGCGGGGTGCAGCACCTGGACCTGGACGGTCTCGTTCATTGAAGGCGAATGCACGAAAATGGCGGTGCGCTGATCGGTGATCTTCTCGGTGCGTTCGACGGTTGCCTGACGCGACTGAGCGGCGGGCGCTGGGCCCGCGGCGGGATCAGCAACTGCGACCAGCCCTACCCCGGTGAACGACAGTGCGAACACCGCAGAAGCGGCAATGATCGAGCTACGACGCATGGTGCATTCCCTTTCGATTCTGTAACGATTGCACAGTACATAAGGTGTCGCTGTCTAGCAGCCCGCTGGACTTTTGTGACTGCACCATAAATTTTTCGAGGAACTACCGCTAGCAGGACACAATGCGGTTCATACAGTAACGCTCGGCACACTTTTTGCGAGTACCTAAGCCACCACTTTCGTGCCGAAAGACCCTGTTCCGGACAAATATCTTGTCTGCCACCGCTAGCCGTGGTGACGTTCAAGTACCTCGCGCGTGGGCTTGCAGGCACCAACGCGGAGCAGGCCGTCGGGCACCTGCAAAACGGGTGTGCAGTTTCAGTGCCCGGCGGCCGCACCCCTTTCTTCTTTCCCCGTTTCCACACTTTTCATGCCTGGAACCCAGCTTGCCCCACAGCGTCGCCCCTTCCTGGTATTTCTTAGGCCAACTTTTGGGTGAGCCGTCGGAAAGGCGCAGCGATGATCCGCAACATTCATGAGCGAACGATTGACGCGTCGGCAAGTCAGGTGGGTTCGTTGCTGGACACGCTGGGTGATTCAGGTGACCAGATCTGGCCGCGCCAGTGGGCTCCGATGATTCTTGATCGTCCGCTGCAGATCGGCGCGGACGGCGGGCATGGTTCGGTGCGTTATCGGGGTCACTGAATTTGAGCCGGGACGCCACGTCCGCTTCACGTTTTGGCCGCGGACGGGCCTTGATGGTTGGCATGAGTTCGAGGTGGAAGAGCGAGGTGGCCGGTCTTTGATCCGCCATTCCCTGATTGCGCAGCCGGTCGGTGTGATGTGGGTGTTCATGCCGCTGGCCGTGGAGTCGGTGCATGACGCGGTGATTGAGGATGCGTTCGACCGTGTTGAACAAGCCGTCGCTGGAAGTGTCGCTTCACCCGCCGTGTGGTCGAAGAAGGTCCGGTTTTGGCATTGGGCGATGGTGAACCGGGAGCGTCGCGTCGGCGCCAAACTGTCCAGAAATGCGGCCCCTACGGCCTAGGACCTTGCCCCAGAAATAGCGACTCAGCCACAGGGATTTTTCGTCCTCACAGGGGTTTTCAACTCCTCACAGGGTTCCGGCCCTGGCTGCCAGCCTAGTTGTGAGACACATCCACGCTGACAGCCAGAGCGGGGAAACAGGCACACACATGACAGTGATG
>JAAYXN010000229.1 GCA_012515885.1 Rhodococcus sp. (in: high G+C Gram-positive bacteria) | reverse complement strand
GCCGAACTCGAGCGCATCTGCTCACCGGGCTGCATCGTCGTCATCGACGCCACGACCCGGCACGCACTTCAGTTTGCGACAGCGATGAACCGATCCCATCCATCGACGAGGATCGTCGCGGTCGGGCTCGATGAGGATCCTGGACAAGCCATCGCGTGGGCCACCGCGGGAGCAGTCGGCCTCGTCGAGGGCAACGCAACTTACGAGGAACTGCTCAACGCACTAGGCGAAGTGTCCGGCGGTGCGGCACATTGTTCGGCAGGTATCTCCGGCGCGCTGCTTCGCGGGATCGGAGGCGGCAAAGCCGACCGCCGGTTGACCGTTCGGTCCAGAACATCCGAGGCCGGCAGTCTCCTGAGTAGCCGTGAGCAGGAGGTCGCCTGGCTCGTAGCGGGAGGCTTCACGAACAAGGAGATCGCGGAACGTCTGCAGATCTCACCGGGAACGGTGAAAAGTCACGTGCACAACGTGATCCGCAAACTCGGTGTGGTACGCAGAGGACACGTCGCTGTGACACTCCCCCAGCAGACCAAGCTGTGCCACGGCCACGAGCACCCGACTGCAGTTGTCGGACAACTCCCCGCCGAGGTGAGCTGAGCCTTCGACCCGCGTACTTCGGTCAGATCGAAACCTGCTGCGGCAGAAGCGGTGCGACCGAATTCCACCTGCGCTGCTCGCGCAGTATGGGTGATTCTCCGTCGGAGATCCGGTCCAGCCGACCGATCAAGATCTTGCGATCGACCTGATCCTGTGCTTGCCGCTGCTTGACCTTGATGAGTTCGCTGCGGACATTCTGAATGTCAGTTTTCTTGCGCGCCATGCTCTTTGTGGTAGACCTCAAGCTCGGCTCATGTCAAGCGGGCACCGCGCAAATGGTCCAGACGGTCTATATCCTGTGACCGATAGATAGAGGCCGGCGCAAAGCCAGGGTGCACGGCCAAAGATCGACCCTACGGGGAATTGTCTGCCGCTGTGTTGACGAGCAGCATTGCGCCATGGCTGAGGTGATGACCGCGCAAGCGGTTTCCGACCCGCTGGGCCCGGGGCATACCTCCATGATCCTCAGCGAGCTCAGCGCGCTGCGCGATCAGATACCGCCTAACCCTGACATATGCGTCGCGATCCTCGACGGCCCAGTTGATCTAGGCCACCCGTGTTTTCGTGGTGCAACCCTACGGCGGGTAGATACGCTGGTCGGCGACCAGGCTGGCCCCGGCCCGATGTCGGCGCACGGCACGCACGTGGCCAGCGTGGTCTTCGGCCAACCCCTCAACGGAACCCTCGGCTTGGCATCCGGGTGCCGCGGCGTGGTCGCCCCGGTGTTCCGTGACAACAGTGGATACCTTTCGCAACTCGATCTCGCGCGTGCGATCGAACGCAGCGTCAACGAAGGCGCGCAGGTAATCAACATCAGCGGTGGGGAGCGGGTCTCCGGCGGGGACCCAGACCCCTTGCTCGCTCGCGCGATCGATCTCTGCGAGCAGAGTGGTGTGTTGGTCGTCGCGGCCACCGGCAACGACAGCTGTGACTGCGTCCACGTCCCGGCGGCGATCCCGACGGTGCTGGCCGTGGGAGCCCTCGGTCGTTCAGGCGACCCCGTGCCGTCAAGCAACTTCGGCAGCTCGTACTCCGCACACGGCGTGCTCGCGCCGGGAGAGAAGATCCCCGGCGCGGTACCCGGTGGCGCGATCACGACCTACACCGGATCAAGCTTCGCAACACCCATAGTCAGCGCCCTAGCTGCCCTGATGCTCTGTGAACAGCTGCGGTTGTTCGGCACAACCGACATCACCGCCGTGCGCGAGGCGATCTTGAAGAGCGCGTTGCCATGCGTCGAAGGCGAACCGGACCGGTTATCGCGCTGTCTCGGCGGGATTTTAAACGTACGGGGCGCGCACGAACTCATCACACGAGGAGGCGAAGTGACCCAAATAAGTGGACTGTATGCCACACACATGGCCGCACCGGGAGGCGCAATGGCCACGCCGGTCGCCGGAGTCGTACCTGCCGGCGCCGCACCGGGCGGCGGTGAGCTTCCCCCGATGGACCCGGGTCCGCCGCCCCCAAGCATGCCTGCGCAGCCACCACCGCCCGCCATGACAGCTCCCGCGGTTGCGGTGGCACCGAGCCCACCTGAAGCGGCCGTGATCGCATCCGAAGCTCCTCCGGTCGCGATCCCCGCGCCGGTGGCCGCAGCGCCCGCCGTCGTTGCGTCGGGTGGCGGTGGCTGCTCGTGCGGAACGAAACCGTCTGGTGAAGCGCCGACGCCACCGGTCGCGGCGAATCCGACACCGGTCGCGCGCGTCTTCGCGATCGGCAACATCGGCTTCGACTTCGGCACCGAGGCCCGTCGCGACACATTCCGCCAGCTGATGCCGGTGACCGAAAGCTTCGATTCACCACCCATACAACGGGAACCAAATCCATATGACGCCACCCAACTCGCCGACTACCTCGACAGCAATCCGTGGGATTGCACGAAGGTGATATGGACGGTGAACCTCGATCTGACGCCGGTTTACGCCGTCGAGGCAGAGGTCACCTACGCCGAACGCGTCTACGAACTGTTCCGGACAATCCTGCGAAACCAGGTTCTGCCCGCATTCGACGAGAACTTCGTATCCCGCGTGTCGCTGCCCGGTGTGCTGACCGATCGAACGGTCCGGCTCTACTCCGGGCAGGTGGTCCCGGTTGTCGTGGTACAGCGTCGGGGGTTGGCCGCTTGGAGCGAACAGGCGCTTGTCAACGCCGTGGTGGAGTCGATCGATCTGCCGTCCGTGCTCAGCGCCGTCGGTGTGGCTGATGAGGACGCCGCGCAGCGCCGCCTGGAGCAAAAAGTGCGCCAGATGCTGGACAAGGTGTACTACGAACTGCGCAACCTGGGCACGTCGCCGCAGGACCGCGCGATCAATTACATGGCGACCAACGCGTTCAACTACACGTCGGTCATCGCACAAGGACTTCTGTCCGGGGAGGTCGCCGACAGCGACACGACGGTCCTGTACTCCCTCGAGAGCATCAGCGCGGTCCGAAGCCCGTACTGCCGAATCGATTCGGATTGCTGGGACGTGCGGTTCACGTTCTTCGCACCCGACAACGATCGACGCGCGCGGGTCGTGTACCAAACCACGGTCGACGTCAGCGACGAGCTTCCTGTGGCGCTGTCGCCGACACATCAGTACCTATTAGGCGGAGGCTAAGCCATGCAACCCAAGAAGCGCTCAGAACTCATCCCGCTGCAGTCGCCGGGCATTCCGCGACAAGCCGAGGCCGGCGGTAGACCGGATTCTGCTGGGGTCACCGCGTCTCGCAGCTGCGGAGACCTCACAGGTCCTGCCCGCTCAATCTGCTACCTGAATCAAGGCATCAGCGGGTTCTGACGGAGACCCTGAAAGGAGTTGACCATCAGCTAATACGTCATCGCTGCATCACACGGATAAGTTCTCATCACCAAGGAGTAAGCAATGTCCACCACAACCATGCTTCCGATTCAGGCCGCCCCGATAGACCGCACACCTTCTGGCGCAGCAGCTTTCGCAGACCAAACCGGTGTCGACGCGTCGGGCTTCTGGGACGTACTGGGTGACGTCGGCAAGGCCGCAGGCAGCGCCGCATTGTCATCTCTGGCCGGCATGATCTGAGTGCTCTGCGGCGCATCGGCGGGCAGCAGCGCCGATGCGCCGCGCCGGGCAGACCCTAGGCCCCTGACAAACCTTGATCCGACGGAGGCGACATGACCGATTCGACGAGCCCGGCCGCAGTGTTTCGGCTGAATGCGCTTGCCCCGGAGGGCACGATGGAGGTGCGCCCGCTTCCCTCTGCACTCAAGCACTCACCAACGCAAGTCGTTGTCGCCCGGCGGCGGGAGTTCATGGCACTCGAACGGGCACCCGAAACACCGTATCTGCCGGTCCAGGCACCACCCGTCGACCGTTCCCCGTC
>JAAYXN010000228.1 GCA_012515885.1 Rhodococcus sp. (in: high G+C Gram-positive bacteria) | reverse complement strand
GCTGAACCGGCTCGCGTGTATCGCCGCGATCAGTAGCGGCGATCGTCGAGAAGCCGGGACAGATCGTGGGATTCGCGGCGCAGTGCTTCGAGCTCGCGGTCGACTTGCTGCGCAAGTTCGATGATGCTCACATTCCACTCGGCTCGAGACTTGCGCACGCCCATACCCCACTTCCGGTCACCCGATTTGCGCCACAGAGTTTGTGACTATCGTCGGCAATCACCATGCCTGTGATTGAGATCACCGGATTCTGCCATAACGGGCTAAATCTTGAAACCCACAGTTACAGGTTCAGGGAAGAGTTCTACACCGAAGGCGCCCCGAACCCCATCACGCACGGTACGTGCTAGGGAAGCGATATCGCTTGCTGACGCCGAGCCCCGGTTCGTCAGAGCCAGAGTGTGTTTAGTCGAGAGCGTGGCAACTGCCCCGTTACCGGGGTAGCCCTTGCCAAAGCCTGCGCGCTCAATGAGCCAGCCCGCCGACAGCTTGACCCCGCCGTCGGCGGGGTAGCTCGGCACGGCAATATCGCCGAGTTGGCGCGTAATCGCGGCCATCACCGTCGACACCTCAGCGTCAGGGACGACAGGGTTGGTGAAGAACGATCCCGCGCTCCACGTGTCATGGTCGGCGGCGTCAAGCACCATGCCCTTGCCGCGACGCAGCCCCAACACCGCGTCCCGGGCTTGCGCGGCAGGTACCTGATCGCCTTCGCCGACGCTGAGGGTCGTGGTGAGTTCGCGATACCGAATAGGTGCGCTAAGCCCGTCCGGCGAAACCTGCAGTTCCACATCCAAAACCAACGCGTCCTCTGAATGTTTGAGGACGCTCGTGCGGTATCCCAAACCCAGCTCAGACGTCTCGACCCAGCGGATCTCGCCGCTCCGGCGATCCAACAGGCGCACCCGGTGCAGGACACTGCCGACCTCGACGCCGTATGCACCAACGTTTTGGACCGGGGTCGCACCTGCGGACCCGGGGATACCGGACAGACATTCCAGGCCGCCGAGACCCGCATCGACGGTGGTGGCGACCACGTCGTCCCACACAGCGCCCGCCTCCGCGGCGATGACGTTGTCGCCAAGCCGCACCACCGAGGTGGCGATCCGAATGACCACCCCGTCCCAGCCCGCATCACCGATCACCAGGTTCGACCCACCGGCAATCAGCAGGGTGGGGATGGACGCGGCGTCGAGGAACCGGACAGCGTCCACGAGTGCCTGCGTCGTCGAACATTCGGCAACGATCGGGGCCGGCCCGCCGACGCGGAGCGTCGTAAACCCGGCAAGGTTGAGGTCTCTCGACACGAAAGCGCCAGCGTCGACGAGCCTATCTGCGGTGCTGTTCACATCCCACACACTTGGAGACGGTAGCCTGCCGACGTGAGCCGTCGCATCGAGCATTCATCCTCGTTCCCCTTTTCCGCCGACCAAGTGCACGCTGCTTTCACCAATGAGCAGTACTGGCGTGACCGTTTAGCCCAGGTCGGTGGCTCTAATCCGGAACTCACCGACTTTTCGGTGAGCGATTCGGGCACCGTGACTGTCGCGATGACACAGTCAATCCTTGCCGCGGACCTGCCTCCCATGGTCACCATGGTTCGTCCCGGCGACCTCGTCATCAAGCGCACCGCGACGTGGGCGCCGCTTGAGGGCGGCCAGGCCACCGGCACCTTCACTGCTGAAGTCGAGGGCACACCGGCTCGCGTCACCGGCACCCAGACGTTGGCCACCGTCGGTGAGGGATCAGCGGTCAGCTACGACGGCGCCGCGGAGGTCAAGATCCCGTTGGTCGGCGGCAAAATCGAGAGCGCCGTGGCCGATGAGATCGTCAAACTACTTGAACGTGAAGACGAGTTCACAGGTCAGTGGCTCGCCGGTTAATTGTGAACTGTGTTTAAGCCGCTAGTGGGGACTTCCGGCGTGTCGGTGTGAGCCGGTAGTCTTGGCGATCATGGCTCGCCGCATGAACTATTCCGCACGCTATAAGTACACGCCGGAACAGGTGTACCAGGCTTTTGCCAACCGCGATTACTGGGAGGCACGCATCGAGGAGATGCGTAAATACTCGGAGAATCACGTGGAGGCTTTCGAGTCAACGGACAGCGGTATTGATGTCGTCCTGCACCACATCATTCCCCGCAGCGAGTTGCCCGATATCGCGCAGACGGTGATGAAGAAAGACATGATCATCACCCGCAAAGAGAAGTACAGCCCGTTCGGCGAGCAGGTCACTGCCACATACGAGGCGTCTATTCCTGCTGGCCCGGGCAGCTTGTCCGGCACCATGGAGCTGTTTGGCACCGACACGGGCTGCACGTTCCGCACCACCTCAGAAGCCAAGGTGTATTTGCCGTTCATTGGCGGCAAGCTTGAGCAGTTGATGCTGGTCAACCTTGTCGACCTGTTCCGCGCTGAAGCTGAAATCACGGAAGCGTGGCTGAACGAGCAGTAGCACCACATCGCGGATCACCCCGAACCGCTCCGGTCGGGGTGATCACGCGGGGCACTACCGGTATCAATCGGCTGCGCCGCAGCGACCGTTGGCTTATTCACGATCCTTTTGTGCGCCGCACTCTTGTCGATGCTTCGGATCCGCTTGTCGTTGATCTTGGATATGGCGCCCGGCCGGATACCGCGTTCGAGTTGGCGTCGAGGTTGCGCACTGTCCGCGCGGATACTCGCGTTGTCGGGTTGGAGATCGACCCGGCGCGGGTTGTTCCCGGGCGCGATGGCGTGTCGTTTATGCGCGGCGGTTTCGAGTTGGCGGGTTTACGGCCGACGCTGGTGCGTGCGTTTAATGTGCTGCGCCAGTATCCGGAGGAGGCGGTGGCGCCGTCGTGGGCGCAAATCCAGTCGGGGTTAGCGCCGGGTGGCCTGCTGGTCGATGGGACGTGTGATGAGCTTGGTCGCCGCGCCGCGTGGGTGCTTCTTGATCGTGAGCGGCCCCTGTCGTTGACGCTCGCGTGGGATCCTTTTGACGTCGATACCCCGTCGGATATTGCTGAGCGTCTCCCGAAGGCGCTGATTCACAGGAATGTTGACGGCGAACGTATTCATGACCTTCTTGTGAAGGCTGATCGCGCGTGGTCGTGGGCAGCGCCCTATGCGTCGTATGGTCCCCGCGTCCGCTGGCGGGTAGCCCATGATCGGCTGCGCTCTGAGGGAGTGCCGCTGCGGCCGCAGCGCCGCCGTCTTCGCGACAATGTCCTCACCATCGCGTGGGATGCCGTGGCCCCGTCGTAGGACAAGCCGCACTTCCGCTACGTCGCACCCTTTTTGGCGCCGTCCCCCCTGTTCTAACGGGTGGGAGGAAACAAAAAAGGGTGCGACGTGTGGGTTGAGCGAGCACTCAAACTCGGTTGCCTCAACTAGCTCGCAACCCCCGCCCGCAAACGGCCCTTACAGCGGCAGCTGGGTCTCACGGAGTCCTTCAGGTGCGCCGAGGCGGCGGAACCATTCGTGCGAGAACGCTTCCGCGAAATCATCGTCAGACAGGGCGAGGAACATGCCGAAGTTTCCGATCTGCGTGTGATGCGCCGTCATTGCTGCCCGCTTAGCTTTGAGTGTCGCGCGCACGTCAACGGCGGTGGTCAGCTCGGATTCGGGTAGGCCCAGGGTACTTAGGTCGGGCAGCGCCATGTCGGGGATATCGGCTTGACGTGCCTCCAACTGGCGCAGCACATGGTCGCGGTTGACCGCTGCCTCATACACCGCATCGAGCCCGGCGAGTTCAGCGGCGCGCTTACCGACATGGTGGACCTGGATGTGGTCGGGGTGGCCGTAGCCGCCGTGGGGGTCGTAAATGGTGAGGACGTCCGCGGACTCTTCACGAAGAATGTCCGCGAGCTTGCCCGCGGCCTCATCGACGTCGACGTTGCAGAATGCCGCTGGGTCCTGTGTGGACGGGCTGCCGACCATCCCCGAATCGGGGTAGCCGAGCAGAACCAGGCGATGCACACCCAGTGTTTCCGCTGCTTCTTCAAGCTCACGCCTGCGCCGCTCAGCGAGGGTTTCGCCGTCTTGGAGGATGCCGTCGGGGTAGGCGCCCTGAGCGCCGTCGGTTGCGGTGACGAGGACGACGCGATGCCCCTCGTCGGCGGCGCGCCGAATAACACCGCCGGTGGTGAACACCTCGTCATCAGGGTGGGCGTGAAACGACACCAGAACACTCATTCGGCCATGGTGCCAGAGGACGAGCGTCCAGGGGAGGCAGGTTGTCACAGGTCGCCTGGTCTGTGGCGCTTTGTCGGTGATCGGACACTACCGGGCTGTGTTCGCGGCCTCACGCTCACTTTGGTAGCTCATCCGCTGCGGCCGGGGCCAGTGAGGCAGTATGGAGGGGTGAGTTCTCCACGCAGTGCCGCCGTGCACCGAGTCGCTGTCCTCTCGGTGCACACCTCGCCGCTAGCGCAACCAGGAACTGGTGACGCAGGCGGAATGAACGTCTATGTGCTGCAAACAGCCAAACAGCTCGCCGAGCGTGGGGTTGAGGTTGAGATCTTCACCCGAGCAACCTCATCCGAGGACGCCCCCGTGCATGAGGCCGCACCGGGAGTGCTGGTACGCCACGTTCAGGCCGGGCCGTTTGAGGGCCTCGACAAACGCGATTTGCCGACGCAGCTGTGCGCTTTCGCGGCGGGCGTTTTCCGAGAAGAAGCACGGCACGCGCCCGGGTATTACGGCCTGGTGCACTCGCATTACTGGCTTTCCGGGCAGGTCGGTTGGCTCACACGTGACCGCTGGAAAGTGCCGCTGGTGCACACCGCGCACACTCTCGCTGCCGTCAAGAATGCGTCCCTCGCTGACGGCGATACTCCGGAGCCGCCCGCACGTGAAATTGGCGAGCGCCAGGTGGTCGCCGAAGCAGACCGGATGGTCGCTAATACTGCTGAAGAGGCCGAGCAACTCGCCACGCTGTACGGCGCCGACCCCGCCCAACTCGATGTGGTGGCGCCGGGTGCAGACCTCACGCGCTACATGCCGGGTGATCGCAGCGCAGCACGTACAGCATTGGGTATCGCACCGCACGAGCATGTGGTGACGTTCGTTGGACGTATCCAACCGCTCAAGGCACCGGACGTATTGCTGCGCGCTGCTGCGGACATCATTGGCCGCAGCGGGTCCACCGTGGGATCTAACAGCGGGGGATCGAACACCGTGGGATCGAACCTGCGGATACTGGTGGTCGGCGGCCCGTCCGGAACGGGGTTGCAGCGTCCGGATTCGCTCATCGAACTTGCCCGAGACCTCGGGATTTCCACGCAGGTGACGTTCCTGCCGCCGCAGTCCGCGGACCGTTTGGTCCAGGTCTATCGGGCCTCCGACCTGGTGGCGGTGCCCAGCTACTCGGAGTCCTTCGGTTTGGTCGCCATCGAGGCGCAAGCATGCGGCACACCCGTAGTTGCCGCAGACGTTGGTGGTCTCGGAGTGGCAGTGCGCGACAACGAAACCGGGCTGTTGGTCAGCGGTCACCGCACCGCCGATTGGGCGGGGGCTATCGAAACCCTCCTTGCTGATCGTGACCGCCTGGACCAGTTGTCGGTCGGCGCAGCCCGGCATGCCGAGAACTTCTCGTGGGCACGCACGGCAGATGGCCTGTTGGAGAGCTATCGGCGCGCCGGTATTCAATTCATCGATGACGGCCCCGCAGAGTTGCTGCCACGGCGCCCACGCGGGTTGCAGCGACGACGCCGGACCGGGGGAGTGCGGGTATGAGCGAAAAAGCTAGTAGCAGCAGCGAACTCACCGAACTTATCGGCGATGTTCTTACCGATCGGGAACTGGATTTCTCGCGAACCGCGGACGGCAGCTTCGTCGTCGAATTGCCCGGTGAACGCAAACTCAAGACGACGACCCTGCTGAGCATCGGCAATCACGGGCTGCGTGTCGAGGCGTTTGTGTGCCGCAAACCCGACGAGAACTTTGAGGGCGTCTACAAGTATCTGCTGCGGCGGAACCGTCGCCTGTATGGCGTCGCGTACACGATCGACAAGATCGGCGACATCTACCTGGTGGGCCGGTTCGGTGCAGACACCGTGACCCCGGAGCAGATTGACCGGATCCTCGGCCAGGTCTTGGAAGCTGCGGACGGCGACTTCAATACGCTGCTGGAGCTGGGCTTTTATTCGTCGATTAAACGCGAATGGGAGTGGCGGGTGTCGCGCGGCGAGTCGCTAGCCAACCTTGAGGCGTTCCGGCACCTGGTGGAAGGCGAGAAAGACGCCGGCCCCTGGGGACCGCCTAAGAAGTCGTGACCGGCTCCGCCTAGGGAAATCGTGACCGGCTCCGCCTAGGCAGTCGTGACAGTTACCTAGCTAGTCGCGCACTCCAAGTTGGTAGCACTCCTAACCGGTAGCGCCGATGGCATGGCGGCAATCACATGCTCGCTATATGGTTCTCTCCATCACAGCAATGTGACTTTGCCCCACTGTTATAGGGCCCCACTGTCTTTAGGAGAGTCATCGTGAGCTTTTCCAGCCCGCTTCCTGACGTCTCAATCCCGGAAACTAGTGTCTACGAGTACCTTTTCGGGTCGCTCACTGATGCAGACCGGGACCGCCCGGCTCTGGTTGATGGTGCGACGGGAGCGATAACCACCTACGGCGGGCTTGTTGCGCAGGTAGACGGAGTTGCGGGAGCGCTGGCGGCACGGGGTATCGGGTTCGGTGACGTCGTCGGCCTGCATTCGCCGAACGTCCCAGCGTTCGCTGCCGTGTTCCATGGCATTTTGCGTTCCGGTGCCAGCGCGACAACGATCAACGCTCTCTACACCGCTCAGGACATCGCCAAGCAGCTCGCGGATTCGAAGGCCAAGGCACTTTTCACGGTCTCGCCCCTGTTACCGCAAGCGAAAGCTGCAGCGGCGCAGGTGGGGATTCCCGATGAGTTGGTCATTGTGTTGGACGGAGCAGAGAGGCATCCGTCTCTGCGGGATTTGCTCACCGAAGGCGTACCGGCACCGCAGATCAGTTTTGATCCGGCTACGCATGTTGCGGTGTTGCCGTATTCGTCCGGCACGACAGGACGACCGAAGGGCGTGATGTTGACGCATCGCAACCTGGTGGCCAACGTCGCGCAGATCCAGTCCCCGATGGCTATTTCCTCGGACGACAAGGTCTTGGCGCTGCTGCCGTTCTTCCACATCTATGGAATGACGGTGCTGCTCAATGCTGCTCTGCACGAACGGGCTTCGCTGGTCACGATGCCCAAGTTCGATCTCGTGGAGTTCCTGCGCATCATCTCGGAAAACAAGTGCAGCTACGTGTTCATCGCACCGCCCGTAGCGGTGGCGTTGGCTAAGCATCCGTTGGTGGATCAGTACGACCTGTCGTCGGTGCGCGTCGTCTTCTCCGGTGCTGCCCCGCTCGATGAGACGTTGGGTGGTGCTGTGGCTCAGCGGCTCGGCTGTTCGGTGCGTCAGGGATACGGCATGTCTGAGATGAGCCCGGTGAGCCACGTGATTCCGTTTGACGGTGATGACGTGCCGCTGGATTCTGTGGGGTACACCGTCGCCAACATGGAGTGCAAGCTTGTTGACGCAGCATCCGGTGCGGAAATCGCGGTGCCGAGCGAGGGTGTCAGTGAACCGGGTGAGCTGTGGTGCAAGGGCCCGAACATCATGCTCGGCTACTTGGGCAACGCGCAGGCCACGATGGAAACGCTTGATGGTGACGGCTTCCTGCACACGGGTGACATTGCGACGGTCAGCGCGAACGGCGTCGTGACGATCGTGGATCGGCTCAAGGAACTCATCAAGTACAAGGGCTACCAGGTGCCTCCTGCTGAGCTGGAAGCGCTGTTGCTTTCGCACCCGCAGATTGCTGATGCCGCGGTGATCGGTGTTCGCGACGATGAGGGTGAGGAAGTGCCGAAGGCGTTCGTCGTTAAGCAGCCTGACGTTGATCTTGACGAGGATGCGGTGATCGCGTTTGTTGCAGACCGGGTCTCACCACACAAGAAGGTGCGGGTCGTTGAGTTCATTGACGCTGTGCCGAAGTCTGCTGCTGGAAAGATTCTGCGTAAGGATCTGCGCGCTATGGAAGCTGCGAAGGCGTAGTTAGCGCACGGTGTGGTGGCCGGGCTCCGTGTCTTCCCTGAGGGGGCACGGAGCCTGGGCGACCTGAGTGGTGCGGAGCCTGGGCGACCTGGGTGGTGCGGAGCCTGGGCGACCTGGGTGGTGCGGAGCCTGGCCACGGGGTCAGTGGACCACCGGACACACACACTTTGCCCGTCATGCCAGGATGAACGTATGAGTACCGGAACCCTCGTGTTGCTCCGCCACGGCGAGAGCGAATGGAATGCACTTAACCTGTTCACCGGCTGGGTGGACGTTCACCTGACCGACAAGGGCATCGCTGAGGGCAAGCGCGCTGGCGAACTGCTGCGTGAGCACGACTTGCTGCCCGACATTTTGTACACGTCGCTGCTGCGTCGCGCGATCAGCACCGCCAACATTGCTTTGGACGCGGCGGATCGCCACTGGATTCCAGTAGTGCGCGACTGGCGTCTCAACGAGCGCCACTATGGCGCGCTGCAGGGCCAGAACAAGGCGCAGATCAAAGACAAGTACGGCGACGAGCAGTTCATGCTGTGGCGTCGTAGCTACGACACCCCGCCGCCGCCGATCGAGGTGGGTAGCGAGTACAGCCAGGACGCCGACCCGCGTTACGCGAACCTCGACGAGGTGCCGCTGACCGAGTGCCTCCTCGATGTCGTTAAGCGCCTCATCCCGTACTGGGAGGAGACGATTGCGCCGCAGCTCAAGGCGGGTAAGAACGTGCTTGTTGCCGCTCACGGCAACTCGCTGCGTGCTCTCGTCAAGCACCTCGACAACGTGTCGGATGAGGACATCGCGGGCCTGAATATCCCCACCGGTATTCCGCTGCGCTACGACCTCGACGAGAACCTGCGCCCGCTGAACCCGGGCGGCACCTACCTCGATCCTGAGGCTGCTGCCGCTGGCGCTGCCGCTGTGGCCAACCAGGGCGGCAAGTAGCTAGTCGGACGCTATGAGCGGCCGAGCTGCGAGGCAATCGCAGCTCGGTTGGGGACGCCGAGCTTACGGATCGCTCGGCCGACGTGGTCTTCTACTGTGCGCGGGCTGACAAACAATTCAGAGGCAATCTGCTTGTTTGTTAGTCCGCGCGCAGCCATTTCTGCGACCTGTCGTTCCCGTCGAGTCAGTGACACTCCGGTCGCGGCTGCCTGCTGACCGGCTAGTTTGCGTCTAAGTGCGATGGCTTCACCGTGGAGGGCATTGGCGCCTGTCTCTCGAAACCGGCTGAGGGCCTGCGCGATGTGGCGGGTAGCGGTGTGGAAATCGGCATCTCCTGCGGCAAGTTGCGCCGAATATAAATGTGCGCGACCAGCCAGGACAGGCATGTGTGCCTGCTCAAAATGCTGGGAAGCTTCGGCCGCATAGTTGGCGGCAACAGCCGGATGGTCTTCGGCGTGAGCGAGGACTGTGGCCGCCAACGCGGCCATCCCGGACTGACTCGGCAAATCCAGTTCGCATGCGGCGGCGCGGGCATGGTCGACGTATCGGCGTGCAGCCTCAAGGTTGTCTGCGGTGATTGCGGCTAACACTGCCGCAGCCATCCGCGTCGCCGACATGGGGTCAAGGCGCTGGCTCGGGTCGGGGAGCGTGACCGGCTCACCGAGGTAGTTGCGGGCATCCCATATCGCTGATTGGACGGCCGTCCGCCACCAGCGCACTGACGGCAGAGGCAGCGATTCGAGCTGTTTGAGTTCGCTGGCAACTTCGTCTGGTCCGTGCGTGAGTTGGAGCAGCCGCACGCGAGCAGCCTGGGCAAGGGGAACAACATCGGGATAGCCGTAGATGAGTGCGGCTTCGATAGCGTCATCGGCGGCCTCCGAACCCTCATGCAGATTGCCAGTCTTGGATAGGAGATAGGCGCGCACAGTTTGCAGTTCCGGTAGGGCATGACTGCGACCCAGTTTGCGGCTGACCCGTAGCGCGCGGTCAATCAGTGC
>JAAYXN010000227.1 GCA_012515885.1 Rhodococcus sp. (in: high G+C Gram-positive bacteria) | reverse complement strand
TGCGGTGATCGTGACGCCGAGTTCGACGGTTCGGCAGATCGTGTCGGCAACAGCACAAGTAGGCTCGTTCATGGGTCCTGTGGCGTGAGATTGGGTGTGTAGGAACGTCCATTTTCACACCCAAGGCCCACCTACAGGTTGTGGTCGTACGTGCTCGTCCCGAACCTCACTCACGCACTCCTAGATCCGAAGAGCCCCTTTGACCCTAGCGGGGTCGCCGAGCGGGAAAACCCAACAACCAAACGATATAAGCCCCAATTGTGATCAAACCGACAATCTTAGTCTAACTAACGACACGGGACACTAAATTCCGGGAATTCGCTTTACTGCACGGGTCAGTCGCGGCATCGTTTCACCCACCCTTGTTACCGCCCCCTCCGGGTATTGACTAGCAGCAAAGGCATAGAGGAAAGCGTACAATTCGGCGAGCACGAGTAACAGAATAATCGGGACGTATTCTGGCCACAGCTCTTCATCCGCAACCGCCGAAGAAATGAAAAGACCACTACTAGCTATTGTTAGTAGATACCACGCGAGAGCCTCCGCACGAACGTTCCGCGCAACGAGATTCACGCGCCGTGCGGCGCGACCAGCCTTCCTGCGAGCTAGGTACGATTTTCCTTGCATTCCAGCGATTGCGTCGGCGACTACTTCCTCAGTTCCCTGACGTGGCCAATCGATCCATACCAAACTCGATCGCCGAGCGTACGAACCTGATTGCAGAGCGGTACCGATTGCAACCATTGCCAACATCAGGGTTTCAAAGTATTCTTTAGTCACCGCGAATTACCTCCTGATTTCAGTTAATGCTGTTTCAGATGAACCATATATATATAATAACGTGATCTCAACCTCGAGACTTCATCGGGCGATTTCCAGGCCGGTACCGTTTCGGTTTCATCGCTGCGGTTTAGACTATTCATGTCGAGTTTTACGAAAACCAGGCCGAGTGTCGGTGCGCCCGGGTTTCATGTCTAGCGGTGTGGTCTTCCATCTCGCGGTGCAGGAGTGACCGTCATTTCAGCCTGGTGCCGATGCGGTCAAGACCAGCGGCGAGCAGGCCCATCTAGTCGAGGTGTTGGAGTTAGCGGGCGTGACGAGTTGGGCGTACTGCGTGGTGAAGACCTGATTATCTTCCTGAGTCGGCGGTTCGACGAGTTGTAGTAGTCGGAATTTAGCGTCGGGCAGCACGGCTCCCCCGTTCGAGACGGCCAGAAGTGAGCGCCGTGGATACTGGTGATCGGGTCGGTCATGGTTGCAGACTCCCACCCACCTCTGACAAGTTTCGATCCTTGCCCCGTGTGCACAAAGGGTCGTGACCGTCGACTACCCCGTGAACTCATACGTGTCGTTCACGAACCCGCTCGCCGACCCCGAGAACGCCACGCCCGACGCCGACCGACTGCCCAGCATCTTGTACAGCAGGGTGCCCGGTGCGACGGTCAGCGTTCCGGTGCCGGCCGCGGGCGTCCCGATCCGCAGGTTCGAGTTGGTGGTGACGACGTACTTCCCGTCCGCGTTCTTGGCCCACAGCTGGTAGACGACACCGGGATTCGGCACGTCGACGCCCTGCGGCAGCAGGTACGGGGTGAGGTCGGCGCGGACAGTCGTCGGCGCGAGGGTGCCGCCCGCCGTGGCGCGCATGACGCGCGGTACCGACGCCGCAGACCCGCGGTCGAGGTTGATCTTGGTCATCTCGGTCGGATAGCCGGCGTCGGACTTCATGGCCGAGAGCGTCTTGTCGGTGTCGAGCTGGGACAGCATGAAAATGTTCTCGGTGACGAGGTCGGGCAGCTGCCGCGACTCGGCCTTCCGCGACGGGACGATCGACAGCGCGGCCTCGGCCAGCTTGAACTGCCCGATGCGGCGTCCGTTGACCGTCGCTCCCGCGCACTGCGACGACTCCACCAGCAGCGTCGGGTTGGGCGTCAGCCGGAATCCCTTGGGCAGCAGCGCCTGTGCGCGCGCCTTCTGCGCCGGCGTGAGGCTGATGGTGAGGCCGAGGTTCTCGCAGTCGTGCGAGACGACGGTGGCGACCTTCTTCGCCGCCGGAACGGCGTCGGCCGTGCCGACCCCGCTCGTCGTCATCGCCACGGCGGCGAGCGCAGCTCCTACCCAGGCGGTGGTCCGGCGCACGGTGTCTCCTTGAGAGATCGGAAGATTCGAACCGAGGTGGTTCGTCCGCGCGATGGTAGCGCGGACCGGGATACCCGCTCGTAGCGAGGGGCAAAGTTGGGACGTGGTGCGGCGCCTCGAGGCTGTGGGCGCTCACGGCGACCCGGATGCCGTCACTGCCCAGGACACGGACCATAGGTGTCGGGGAACCGGACGCACAGCGGCGGCAGTACCTGATTCGGTCCGTAGCCGTCACCACTGTCGGGGACGTACGTGCCGGGCGCGGGTGTCGCGTCGCCCCGCGTGTTGGGCCCGTACGGATTGGTGCCGCCGGGTGCGTCGCACGCTTGCTCGTACCCCGTCGTCCCGTCGGAGTAGATGGCGGTGCCTCGCTGGTAGAGGTTGAGGTCGCCGCAGGTGAACGACGGTTGGTCGACGGGAGCCGGCGCGGGCTCCTCGATCGGTGCTTCGACGATCGGTTGCGGCGTCGACGATGTCGGAGTCGCCGTCACGGTCTTCATCTCGGTGACCACCGAGGCCGGCGTCTCCGGTCGATCGTCGTTGCTGCACGCACTCAGCGCCAGGACCACGCTCGCCGCTGCGAGGCTCCCGATCAGGGTCTTTCGGAACATCCCACCACCCGCCTCTCAAGATTCGATCGCCCTGACCAATCATCCGCGTCACTCACCGCCAGAAGCTGGATTCGGAAGACAGCTTCTCACGGCGGACTACGCGGATGTGCTCGGCCAGGGGATCGTCAACATCCGCAGCGCGGGCCTTCCGCAGCAACTGACGAACCGTGATCGTCGGCTGCTTCGCGAGCTCACTGCCGAACGCGAGTCGCTGTGCGGCCCGCTCAGCGACGCGGCACCACCGGCTCCGCCGCACGCCGATCCCGTCGCCCACAATCCCAAGAAAGAAGAAGATCCGTCGGCGACCCGCCGTCGCGCACCACACGTCAACCCATCGCCGCGCTAACTGCGCGGATCGAGTTCCAGGGCAGCGGGTGCCGGAAGCACCGTTGCACCCGGGTTCCGGGGTGCGTCACGGGTGAGTCGCGCTCGGAGGCAAACAAACGGCCGACCGCATGCTGCGGTCGGCCGTTGATGTCGAGATGGTCAGCGTGAGGTGCACGCCCAGCCGCGGACGTGCGAGCCCGGTCCGGCCTTGCTTCGCGCGGCTCGTTGGGCGGCCGCTCCCGTCGAATAGCCGCGCGCGGTGCCGACGCGGGTGCGGGTGCTCGTGAACTTGTAGGCCACGGCACCACAGGAGCGGTAGAAGGTGATCCAACCGCAATTGGACCCGCAGCGAGACTTGGCCGCGCGAATAGCGCTGCGCTCGGATCCGTAGTTGACGGCGTAAGCGGTCCGACCCGAGTAAGCCCACGAGACGGCGCCCCAGTAGCCGGGCGCCGCTTCGGCAGTCGGAGTGACGCCGGGCAATGCGGTACCGACTGTCGCGAGCGCACCGATGATCGCGAACGCTGCGAAGAATTGGCGAATTTTCATGTCACGAAAGATACGCGTCAGACGGCACGAATAGAGCGCCCACCGCCTGCCTGTACTTCAAGCGAATGACACCCATTTTCACTGCTCACGACGCCGCACCGCTGTTCGTAACGCTGCCGATCCTCGACCTTTCCTCGGTGCCGCCGCGGCCTGCGCTGCGTGGGATCAATGGCTGCGCATCGGCCGGGATGTCCGACCCCCGCGCTACCTTCCTGTTGTGCCCCCGAACTTCGACGACGGATCCGACCTCAGTCCAGGAATGCTCTGCATCCTGCATCTGGACTTGCTCGACGACCCGCTCTCCCCCGCGGAACGCGCGTATCTCCTCGGCAACGATCCCGAAGCGATCGC
>JAAYXN010000226.1 GCA_012515885.1 Rhodococcus sp. (in: high G+C Gram-positive bacteria) | reverse complement strand
GACGTCGCCACCATCCGCACCGCGGTAGCGCCGGTTTCCGCGATGACCCTCGCGTAGTCCACGAGTGCAAGTCGGGTGCGTTCAATCGCTTCCGGAGAAAAAGCTCCCGTCGCGTCGACGCCCTCACCGAGGCGCACCACCTGCATTTCACGGTGCACGTCAACGAGTTTGCCGTCCGCATCGATATCGGCGACGAGGAGGCGAATCGAATTGGTACCGCAGTCAACGGCGGCGACACGCGTCACTGCTCGTCTCCCTCATCGATACCCGGCCAGTCTGCGGGAATGGCTGTGCCGCACAGCTTTCCGCCATCAGCGCGGGCAGCGAGCACAACCGACTCGTCACCGAAGGGGTTGACGCCGGGGCCTTTAGCCAGCGCATGCGCCATCACCACGTGGATGCACTTCACACGCTCCGGCATACCGCCGCCAGTGAAATCGGTGCCCAGCGACTCAATCGCGTCGCGCTCCGCCAAATAGGATTCGTGCGCTGCCAAGTACGCGCGGGCCAAATCTTCGTCCTGCTGCAACCGCTCAGTCATGCCGCGCATGACACCTGCGGACTCCTGACGGCTTGCCTCTGCGGTGAGCCGCGGGTCCGTCAAGTAGTAGAGGGTGGGAAACGGAGTACCGTCCGGCAGTTTAGGTGCCGTCTTCACCACAGCCGGCCGACCGTCTGGGGTCCGGTAGGCGATCTCCAACACGCCGCGGGGTTCACGACCCAGCTGCTGCGCGACAGCATCGAGATCTTCGGGAGTGGGCGTGGACTGATCGGTCACCCGACTGGTTCTCCTGGTTCTTCTTCCATCACCGGCATCCGCGGCGGCGGTGGCGGCTCTTTCTCTGACTCTGGCACGGACACCGACTTCCACAGGTCCGAATACCACGGACCGGTGTGAATATCGTCGGCATCCTCGGCCTTTTCCGGCTCCTGGTAGTCGCCGGGCAATTGCACCTGATAGGGGGTGTCACCGGGTTTGACGAAGCGCAGCCGCTCACGTGCCTGCGCCTCAATGTAGGCCGGATCGGTGTACTGCTCGCGCAGGATCGTCAGATCCGCGATGTCCTTTTCTAGCTGTACCTGCTCGGCGGCTAGACGCTCCGCTTCGGCGCGCTGCGTCAGGTACGTCCGCAGCGGCATCGCCAGCGTCAACGCCAAACCGAGAACCACCATCGCCAACACTAGGGCTTTACCGGTGGAGAGCCCCAAGATGGTGTGCTCGGCACGGTTGGATGCTTTCGCGGTGCGGCCACGTCCACCAGGGCGGACGCTCTTGTTTTCGGATGCGACCGAACTGGCGCGGGGCCCGCCGCGGCTGGGCCGTCTATCGGACGGCGCCGAATCTGGTTTGCGTTTGGAACGCGCAGCTCCGCGGCCGCCCGGAGGATTTCCGGACGACCGCGGAGTGCGACGCTGCGCCATTAACTAACCGTCAGCCCTCGAAGGAAAAACGCGGGAAGGCGACCTCACCGGCGTAGCGGGCGGCGTCTCCCAGGTTCTCCTCGATGCGCAGGAGCTGGTTGTACTTGGCGACGCGCTCGCTGCGGGCGGG
>JAAYXN010000225.1 GCA_012515885.1 Rhodococcus sp. (in: high G+C Gram-positive bacteria) | reverse complement strand
TCGCCCTCAATGCCTTCGATCCCCTGATCGCCGGAGTGAGAGCGCACCTGGAGGGTCTCGAGCGCATCATCATCAGTGGCGAATCGTCCCTGGAGGATGTGCGGTCCTTCGAGCAGCTCCTGCGTCCCCCCGGTGGGCCACCGCCTTTCGTTTCCGGCTCCCGGGACGACGTGGCCGTGCTCATCTACACCTCCGGCACCACCGGTCGCCCCAAGGGCGTTCAGCTCACGCACTCGAACTTCTACGCCGAGTCCGCTGCTGTTCGCATCGCCATGGCCGACTCCCTGTACGCAGGTCGACGCACCCTGATGTTCCTGCCGCTGGCGCACGTCTTCGCCCGCGCCGTGTCCTTCAGCGCATTCGACGCCAAGGTCACCGTCGCTCACACGTCAGACCTGACGACGCTGCTGGATCAGTTCGCGTCCTTCAAGCCGCACTTCATCCTCTCGGTGCCGCGCGTGTTCGAGAAGGTCTACAACTCGGCTAAGCAGAAGGCATACGACGGCGGCAAGGGCAGCATCTTCGAGAAGGCTTCCGCAGCCGCTATCGAGTGGAGCGAAGCTCAGGACAACGGCGGAGCTGGCCTGGGCCTCAAGCTCAAGCACGCCCTGTTCGACAAGCTCGTCTACTCGAAGCTGCGTGTCGCCCTCGGTGGAGAATGCGACCGCGCAGTCTCCGGTGGTGCCGCTCTCGGCGCCCGCCTCGGCCACTTCTTCCGCGGCATCGGCGTTCCGGTATTCGAGGGCTACGGCCTCACCGAGACCAGCGCTGCGTTCACCGTCAACACCCCCAACGCGCAGCGCGTCGGCAGTGTCGGCAAGCCGGTTGACGGCCACGCCGCCAAGATCGCCGATGACGGCGAACTGCTGCTCCGCGGCCCTGTTGTCTTCGGCGGCTACTGGCACAACCCGGATGCCACCGCAGATGCCATCACCGACGGCTGGTTCCACACCGGCGACCTCGGTTCGATCGATGAAGAAGGCTACGTCTTCATCACCGGCCGCAAGAAGGAAATCATCGTCACCGCTGGCGGCAAGAACGTTGCCCCTGCAGTGCTCGAAGATGCCCTCCGCGCGCATCCGCTCGTCAGCCAGTGCCTGGTTGTCGGCGACAACAAGCCGTTCATCGGTGCTCTCATCACCCTCGATGAAGAGACCCTTCCCGGCTGGAAGGAGCGTCACGGGCTCCCCGCTGATACTTCGATCACCCAGCTGATGGAGAATGCCGACCTGATCGCTGAGATCGACGCGGCCGTTGCTGAGGCCAACAAGAAGGTCTCCAACCCGGAGCAGATCAAGAAGTACAAGATCATCGAATCTGACTTCACGATCGATTCCGGTGAGCTGACGCCGACGCTCAAGCTCAAGCGCAACGTCATCCACCAGGAGCGCGGCGCCGTGATCGAGTCGATCTACGCGTAAGTTCTTCTAGCGCAACTCAATACGCACTGTGGCCCGCCGGAATTCCGGCGGGCCACAGTGCGTACTCTGGCATTCTGCGCGGCCCTAGCCGAAGCACTTGCCTTCACCGCGATACGTCGGCACGGATGTCACGGCGCCGTCGTCAACAAGATGCAGGTGGCTAAAACGTTCGCAGAGTTCGCCCGCCTTCGCGTGGCGAAACCACACCCAGTCCCCCACCTGAATATCGCCGGTGTTGCCAGTAACCGGGGTCTGAACCTCACCGGCCCCCTCAGTGCCTAAAAGACGTAGGCCCCGTGGACGTACCGGGGTCGGTACACGCGTCTTACCCGCCGGGCCGGACGCGATATAGCCGCCGCCGAACAGCGTGACAATTTTTGACGAAGGTCGACGCACTGCGGGCAGCGCGAAAAACAGTGCAGGCTCGGCGGTAAAGGCCCGGTAGCGGTCAAACAGCGTGGGTACGAAAAGGCCTGATCCCGCAGTGACTTCGGTGATGACCGGGTCTGCCGCCGTCACTTCCAGCGATCCGGTTCCGCCGCCATTGACGATCTCCAAGTCCCCCACTTGGGCGCGCACGGCGTCCACCACCTGCGTCCGCCGGGTAGAAAGCTCTGCTGCTGAGAACTTCTTCATCCACACCACCGGAAGCGATGTATCGGGGACGCCCGCAATCTGAGCTTCGTAGAACATGACCCCCACGACATGTAATCCCCGGCGGTGAGCGAGCCTCGCCAATTCAGCGGCGGATTCGGCAGTGCGCAGAGGTGAACGGCGCACTCCCAAGTGCAGCGGACCGATCCGTAGCGACGCATCTACATCGAGGCACACACGAATACCCACCGACGACGATCCCGCGGCATCGCGAATCAGCTCAAGATGCTCGGGCGCATCGATCATCAACGTGATGCGCTCGCGCAGTACCGGATCCGCAGCCAACTCTGCAAGTGCCGTGCGATCAACTGTGGGATACCCCATCAGCACGTCGCGTGCTCCGCTTCGCGCCAGCCACACGGCTTCCCGCACCGAGTACGCCATGACTCCGGCGAAGCCACCGGCGCCTGTCAGTTCGGTGCCTAAAACCATCTCCAGCACGGACCGGCAACGCACCGATTTACTGGCCACGCGCACCGGGGTTCCACCTGCTCGGCGAACAAGGTCCGCGGCGTTGGCCCGCAGCGTCGGTAAGTCCACGGCGGCAAGGGGAGGATCGAGGTCGCGAGTGGCTTCAGTGAGCCGATCGAGAGGGGTCACCCGTCCATCCTGTCAGCTTCTTCGCCAGACGGTTCAGTACCGCCAACTCGCGCTTATGCGTGGAGGTCTATTCGTCGTCGGTCGCGGGCGACGCTTTTGCGGGCATCGCTTTAGAGGCCAGATAGTGCACGAGTTCGTCGAGGCCAGCGATGGTAGCGAGACCGTCCCGATCAACAAGCCAGCGCAGAACCAGTCCGTCGATGACGGCGATGGCGGTGCGGGCGAGGTCCTCGGTCGGCAAGGTCCACTCGGTGCCCGCGATACCGGCGCATTCCCCCAAGAAATCGACGGCTTCTTGTGTCATCAATCGGTATTGCTGGGTGGCAGCGGCTCCGCGATCAGAGGAATCCGTTGCCCGCTGACGAAGGGATTGGGCGGTGATTTCGTAGGTGAGCAGCTGTCGGTCTGGTGTGGCCTCAATTATTGGCCACATTCCGCTGAGCCCCATATGGAGCAGCTCCCGCAAGCCGTCCTCGCCGTGCAGTTCCGTCGCGTTACGCACCTGTGAGAATGCGGCATTCATTGAGTTGGTGAGTTGAAGGATGAGTGCATCACCCATCGCTGAAATCAGCTCATCTTTGCTGTCGAAGCAGTAGTGCACGACTCCGAGTGACACTCCCGCTTCGTCCGCGACGCCGCGCACGGTGACAGCAGCAAGGCCACTGCGTTCGGCGATCGACAGCGCCGACTCGACCAGTTGTGCGCGCCGTTCGTCAGCGGGAAGCCTGTTCAGCATCCTCCGATAGTAGGACGCTTGTGCCAACTGCGCGGGGATATCCTGCCCTGACAGCCACTATTTGCTTGGACTAACGTCCAGGTTCATTATTGGCTATGGGCATTTTTGCGCGTGAGACTCACTCGTGGCGTAACTGGGCGCGAACCGAACAATCACGTCCTGTACAGATCGCGACGCCCTCCACCGCCGCCGAAC
>JAAYXN010000224.1 GCA_012515885.1 Rhodococcus sp. (in: high G+C Gram-positive bacteria) | reverse complement strand
TCGGTGCGCGTCGGCGGCGACTTCATGCATGGCCGTGTGCTGTTGCCGTCACTGTTCCTGTTGCTGACGCCGATCACGGTCCTGCCTATTCGTGTCCCGCGTGAGTGGGTGGGACGCGACCTGTGGGTATTTGTTGCTAGCTCGGTGCTGTGGCTGGCCACAGTGATTTGGGCGTTCTTCACAGCCAACACCACCGGTATGCCGGAGGGCGCTGTCGTCGGCAAATCCGGAATCGTTGACGAGCGGGCCTATTACGTCCTCAATACCGGTCACGATCACCCGATCCGGGCCACCGACTACCTCGATTTCCCGCGTATGCGCGCGATGGTGGAAACCATCTCGGCTACACCGGACGGCGGCCTACTGCTGCCGGCGGGCGATCACACGTACTGGCTGGTGGTGCCGCCGCGCGCACCCAT
Source organism: Rhodococcus sp. (in: high G+C Gram-positive bacteria) (assembly GCA_012515885.1). Lineage (GTDB taxonomy): Bacteria > Actinomycetota > Actinomycetes > Mycobacteriales > Mycobacteriaceae > Rhodococcus_F. The sequence goes on along the minus strand of JAAYXN010000224.1, from coordinate 7,402 downwards.
CCCTGAGGGTGGAGCTGGGCACAACGTCTACTTCCTCAACCTGGGTATGACGAGCATGAACGTCGGCCTTGACGTGCGCGTCCTTGACCAAATGGGGTTGGCGTACCCGCTCGCGGCCCACACCGAACGGTTGGATGACGGCCGCATCGGGCACGACAAGAACCTGTATCCGGACTGGGTGATCGTCGATCTGCAGATGGTCAGCGTGCACCCGTGGATGCCCGGATTCCTGGACCAAAAGTGGGTCAACGAGGCCGGTGTTGCGATCAACTGCCCGCAGACGCAGGAGCTGATTACCTCGTACCGGTCGGAGTTGACGTGGGCGCGGTTCAAGCAGAACTTCCGCAACGCCCTCGCTTTCGCGGACTACCGCTTCGATCGCGTTCCGAAATATGAGATACAGCGGTGCGATTTGGTGTCACCTATCCCAGAACCCGGTAACTGAGCGGTCACGGGATAGAAATCACCGTCACGGTTGTGTAACGCTGGGTGCGTTGCGGGAGATAAGTTCGACAGATTGCTAGATACCGCAGCGCACCGGCTTGGACGTTCACCACGCTACAAGTTCACGGCCGTTGTCTGGTGCCACCGTGATCGTGGCAGCTGCGACAACCAGAGAGAGAGCAGTATTCATGCGTTTCGCACAACGCCTCAAGCGTCGCGCGCTGGCCCTCGGCGCAGCCGCGCTGGTTTTGCCGCTGGCAGCCGGACTCACTGGGACCGCGGTTGCGTCCGCAGCTCCTGATCGTCACGGCCCGGTGCGCACCGTTCCGCACGGCGGATTCCAAGAACTGTGGGTGCCGTCGTCGATGGGCCCGATCAAGGTCCAGGTTCAGTGGGCTAAGCGTGGCGGTAACGCAGCGCTCTACCTGCTCGACGGTTTGCGTGCCCGCAACGACGCCAACGCGTGGACGTTCGAAACGAACGCTCTGGCGCAGTTCGCGAACGACAACGTCACCCTGGTGATGCCGGTGGGCGGCGAGTCCAGCTTCTACACCGACTGGCAGGGCCCGAGTAACTTCAACGGCCAGCAGATCACCTACAAGTGGGAAACCTTCCTCACCCGTGAACTGCCGGACTTCCTTGCCGGTTACGGCGTTTCCCGCCACAACAACGGCATTCTCGGTCTGTCGATGGGTGGCAGTGCGGCCCTGACGCTGGCTGCTCATCACCGTGACCAGTTCAAGTTCGCTGGTTCTCTGTCGGGCTACCTGAACATTTCAGCTCCCGGTATGCGTGAAGCGATCCGCGTCGCGATGCTCGATGCCGGCCGCTACAACGTTGACGCGATGTGGGGCCCGCCGTGGAGCCCAGCCTGGTTGCGCAATGACCCGTTCGTGTTCGCACCGCAGCTGCGTGGCCTGTCGATGTACATTTCGGCCGCCAGTGGCCTGCCCGGTCGCCACGACAACCCGGTCGCGCCGATCGACTTCTACAACACCGCCAACGGCATGGCTTTGGAAGCGATCTCCCTCGCTAACACCCGCGCCTTCCAGGCACGCCTAGCCACCCTCGGCATCCCGGCCACCTTCAACTTCCCGGCCGACGGCACCCACTCGTGGCCGTACTGGGAGGCTGAGCTGTGGAACGCACGCGGCCAGATCCTCAACACTCTGAACGCCTGGTGACTCGGGTCGTTCTTTAGGTAAAACTCCACAATTTGGACGCCGGACTGCCATCTTGGCCGAAGTATCAGTATGGTAACTCCGTCACACGTGACACCACTTGTGCGCTACGCGCGAGTGGTGTTCGCGTACTGAAAGCTTTTTCGTCGCGCGTCGGGGCGCACGATGAACCGCAGCATTACTACGTTGGATCGACCGGAGGGAAGACGGGTTCATGACAGTTTCAGCTGGGAGACGCGGCTGGTTTCGGCGGGCCGCCGCAGCCGTAGCGCTCGCTGTAGCGCTGCCCCTGGGCATCACGGTCGTTGGTGGCGGCGCAACCGCATCAGCGGCATTCGACCCCGCAGCGCGTGACTTCTGGGTCGACTCAGAAATGGGTCCGATCAAGAGCCGCATTTGGCACGCACACGACGGCAACACCAACCGCGTCGTCTACCTCCTCGACGGTCTGCGTGCGCAGGACGACCTCAACGGCTGGGAAATCGAGACCAACGTCGGTGGTTTCCTCGCAGCCCACAACATCAACGTGGTCATGCCCGTTGGTGGACAGTCCAGCTTCTACTCAGACTGGGTTGCTCCGTCCAACACGAACGGCCAGAAGGTCACCTACAAGTGGGAAACCTTCCTGACCAAGAACCTGCCTAACGCACTGCGCAACGAGCTGGGCTTCTCGTCCACCCGTAACGGTGTCATCGGCATCTCGATGGGTGGCAGCGCCGCTCTGACGCTCGCTGCCTACTACCCGAAGCAGTTCAACTACGCCGGCTCGCTGTCGGGCTACCTGAACGTTTCGGCTCCGGGTATGCGTTCGGCGATCCGTCTGGCCATGCTTGACGCTGGCCGCTACAACGTCGACGCCATGTGGGGCCCGCCGTGGAGCGGTGCTTGGATCCGCAACGATCCGATGGAGTTCGCTCCGCGTCTGCGCGACAACAACACCCGCGTGTGGGTTTCTGCCGGTAGCGGCGTCCCGGCGCCGGGTGGCTGGAGCCGCCACACCCCGACGGACGTGTTCAACACCGGTACCGGTGCTGGCCTTGAGGTTCTGTCGGTAAGCACCTCGCGCGCATTCCAGGTCAAGATGTCCCTACTCGGTGGCAACAACGTCACGTACAACTTCGAGCCTCGCGGCATCCACACCTGGCGTTACTGGGAGAAGCAGATCCACGATCTCGCTGGCGACCTCAGCAACACCATCGGCTAATTCGCTTCGGCAATTAGCTCGAAGGTAACAATTGCATCATCTGTAACAGCGCGGCACCCACACCTCGGCTTCTTTAACGTGTACAAAGAAGCCGAGGTGCGGCCGCTTAATGGCCTCAAATGCAGCATTTGATAGACGGCGACCTGCCGTAACACAACGCGAAATACGCGGCTTACGGCACAGAGAAAGTGAGTGGGTTCCATGCAGGCATCGGCTTCTAGGAGAACATCGAGCCTTCGCCGAGCGATGATGGCTGCACTGCTGGTGCTGCCGGTCGCGATCGGGGCAACCACCAGCGCTACCGCCGTCGCCGCTCCCGCTGCAAGCCACACGCTCCCGGTAGCGACGCAGTCTTCGGGTGCGGTTGTTGAACGCGTCGACTGGCTTTCTGACCGCCGCGTCGCCCTGTGGATTCGTTCTCCCGCGATGGGCACACCCATCCAGGTGCAGCTCCTGCTGGCCCGGGATTGGAACACGAAACCGGACGCCAAGTTCCCCACCGTCTTCATGCTCGACGGCCTGCGCGCACAGGACCACGAAAACGGCTGGACCTTGGAGACGGACGCTGAGGCGCTGTTCTCCGACAAGAACCTCAACGTGGTGCTGCCGGTGGGCGGTCAGTCCAGCTTTTACTCGGACTGGGTTGCTCAGGACAACGGGCAGAACTACCAGTGGGAGACGTTCCTGATTAAGGAACTCCCGCCGATCCTGGAACGTGATTGGCGCACCACGCAGACCCGCGGCATCGTTGGCTTGTCGATGGGCGGCACGTCCGCGATGTTCCTCGCCGGACGCAACCAGGGCTTCTTCAAGTTCGCCGCTTCTCTCTCGGGAATGCTGACGACCACCTCGCTCGGTATGCCGCAGGCCATCCAGTATTCGATGATGGACGCTGGCGGCTTCGATTCGCGCGCCATGTGGGGTCCGCCGTCTTCGCCCGCGTGGGCCGAGCACGATCCGTACCTGCTTGCCGAGCACCTGCGTGGTGTCAGCCTGTACATCTCGAGTGGCAGCGGCACGACCGGTCCGTACGACCAGCCGTCAGGCATCCCCGGTGTATCGACCAACTACGCCGGTATGGGTCTTGAGATCCTTTCGCGCCTGACGTCGCAGACGTTCGCCACCAAACTCAACCGTCTCGGTATCCCTGCTCAGGTGGTGTACCGCCCGTCGGGCACACACTCGTGGCCGTACTGGCAGTTCGAGCTGCACCAGTTGTGGCCGCAGCTCGCTACAGCGTTGAACGTCGATATTGGTGGCGCCAACTGTGAATCTTCCGGTGCTATCGGTGCCGCGGTTGGGGGAGCACCGTGGCTGGGCCGCTGCACGTCCCCCGAGTACGGAGTCGGTTCAGGGGTGGCGCAGGACTTCCAGTTCGGCCGGGTCTATCACTCCGCTGATACCGGCGCGCATGCCATCGCTGGCGCGATCGGTGGCGCCTACCAGGGCGCCGGCGCTGCGGGCGGTGCCCTCGGTTTCCCGACGTCGCCGGAACTGGCGACACCGGACGGGCGCGGCCGCTTCACCCACTTCCAGAACGGTTCGATCTACTGGAGCCCGCAGACCGGTGCGCACGCCATCAAGGGCGCAATCCGCGACGAGTGGGCACGTCAAGGCTGGGAAGGCGGCCCGCTGGGCTACCCGGTCGGCGGCGACCGCAAGACCCCCAGCAAGGACGGCACCGTTCAAGCGTTCGAGGTCGGCTCGATGTATTCGTCACCGTCCACCGGCACCCATTCCGTGCAGGGATTGATCCTCGGCAAGTACGCCGACGCCGGGTACGAAACCGGTGCGTTGGGCTTCCCGAAGACCAGCGAAATGCCCGTCAAGGACGGCGGCCGCTTCAACGAGTTCGAAGCGGGCAACATCTACTGGAGCCCGCTGTCGGGCGCTTGGATCGTCGAAAACGGACCGATCTTCGACGCCTGGAAAGAAGAAGGCTACGAGGGTGGACGCCTCGGGTTCCCGATCAGCGACAAGTTCCCCATTGCTGGCGGAGTGCAGCAGAACTTCCAGTTCGGTCACATCACCCTGATCGACGGCAAGGCTGAAGTTCACTAGTTCGCCTATAGCTACAGAGCCACAGCACACGGGCCCGCGCACCTTCAGAAGGTGCGCGGGCCCGTGTCGCGTCTGGATGTATGCCCCAAGGTCGTTCTAGCGCTATGCGCTGTGAGAACCGGTGCTCGCGGGGCGTATGTACGATTGCGCGCAGAGCGTGGTGTGGGTATTCAGTTGACTGTAAACCACGTTAGGGACCTTGCGCCGTGGCCCACGGTTCGAGGAAGACGAGAGTTGAGGACGAGAACAGACATGCAGGCCAGACGTTTCCGTACTTCCGTTGCTCGCGCACTGATGGTTGGCGCTCTCGCCGTTACCGGTGGTGGTTTGTTGGCTGCTTGCGGTAGCGATGATTCGACCGCGAGTGGGTCGCCGTCGTCGTCCGCTGCGCAGGATTCGACGACGACGCCGCCAGTGACGAGCCCGGGTGAGGCTGCCACAGCGCCCCCGACGGAGCCGACTCCGCTTCCTGACGATTTCCCGGGCCCCGCAGAGGTTCCGGTCAGCGATGAGGGCCAGGCGTTCTTGGATGCGTTGCGTGCTCGCGGAATTCAGCCCGCTGCTGACGGCTCGATCGCGGTCAGCACGGCGGACTACATTTGCCAGGCTCAGCGTCAGGGTTTGAGCGCGGACGACACTAAGGTGTTTGTCACCGCGATGGTGGGTGCGGAAGCAAGCGCGACAGGTGAAGAAATCACGCCTGAGGATGCGGACGCGAACGCCCAGACCTACATCGAGGTTGCGCACGCTTCCTACTGCCGCTAGCGAGTACGAGATCCTGCCCGCTAGCGGCCAGGAGATTGCAGACCGAAGAAGGTGAGGACAACCATGAACGCACGCGCAGGCCGTAGTAGGCGGAAGCTGGTTCTGTTAGTGGTGGCCGCGTTCGTCGTGGTTGTCCTCGTCATTCTTGCGCTGTGGTATCTGCTTGCTGGCCGGGTTCCCTCTCCGATCCCGACGCCACCGCCGCCGGATCGTCCGTCGTCGCAGCCCGCGAGCTGCCCGGACGTGCAGGTTGTGGTGGTGCCGGGTACATGGGAGTCCAGTTCCACGGATGACCCGTACGCTCCGACGGCTAACCCGATGTCGTTGATGCTGAATGTTTCTGGCCCGCTGCAGGAACGGTTTGATCCGTCGCGGGCAGATGTGTACACCGTGCCGTACGTTGCCCAGTTCTCTAATCCGATCGCGCTCCCGCCGGACGGGCAGACGTCGTACAACAAGAGTCGCGGCGAAGGTACTGCTCGCGCAACAGAATTCATTGCTGCACGCCACGCGGAATGCCCGTTGACGACGTTCGCGCTCACTGGTTTCTCGCAGGGCGCGGTCATTGCGGGAGATATCGCGGCCCGTATCGGTGCCGGTGATGGACCCATCGCCGAAGATCTGGTGCTCGGTGTCGCCCTGCTTGCTGATGGTCGCCGTGACCCCGCGCAGGGAACGTCGGTGGGCCCGCCCGTCGAGGGTGTCGGTGCTGAGGTGTCGCTGTCCGGTCTCGACGTTCCCGGCATCACCATGACGGGCTCGCGAGAAGGCGGCTTCGGTGACCTTGATGACCGTGTCGTCAGCATCTGTGCGCCGTCTGACGGAATCTGTGATGCACCGCCCAACGCACTCAACCCGGGCAACTGGATTTCCAGTGCCAACCGGTTGCTTGAGTATCACAACAACCCGGCCCACGCCATGTACAACACTTTCGTCGTCGACGAGTCTGGGGCAACCTCGACATCGTGGACGGTGGCCTGGCTGAGCGACAAGATCGACAACGCACCTCATCCGCCACATTCATAACGTCAGCACACCCTGTCCCGGCAGTCCTGTGGTAGGTCCCAAGCTGGCGCTCGCGGCTCGTCTCGGCGCACAGTGGGCCGGTAGTGTGCGTTCTTTGTCACCGGTAAAGTGCTGAAAACCGGGGCGGGCTGACAATGCGCCCGCCGACGGTAACGGTGTGCCTGGACCAGGTGCCTACACGAACTTGTTTCCTTACGAGAGGCGATAGATGACAGCGTCGGACGGCCGTACTTTCCGCAAGTTCCGTTTTGCGGCCGGGGGCGAAGGCAATGCTGATGAGGGCGGCGCACGTCGCTTCGTCAAGCTCGCTCAGAAGGCCGAGGAATACGGCTTCGACAGCTTCATGATCCCGGATCACCTGGGTAACCAGGTCAGTCCCATTGCGGCGCTGGGTGCGCTCGCGGTGGCGACGGACAAGATCCGTCTGGGCACCGCGGTGCTCGCGAACCCGTTCCGGCACCCGGCGATTCTGGCGAAGGAAGCTGCCACCATCGACGTCCTGTCTGGTGGCCGCTTGGAGCTGGGCATCGGTGCTGGCTGGATGAAGGAAGAGTTCGACAAGGGCGGCATCGAGTTTGAGCGTCCCGGTGTCCGTGTGGCTCGGCTGGAGGAGTCGCTGCAGATCCTCGACACCTTGCTGCGCGGGCAGGAATGCAACTTCGACGGCGAGTACTACAAGATCACCGGCTTGACGGGCAGCCCCCGTCCCCGGCAGGGTCCG
>JAAYXN010000223.1 GCA_012515885.1 Rhodococcus sp. (in: high G+C Gram-positive bacteria) | reverse complement strand
GGATTAGGGCCGGGCGGATTGGGGGCGGGTGGGGTTGCGCCGTCATACGCCCACACCGACACCCAATCGACCTCAAGGTGGCCACTGCTGTTGCCAGTGCCATTGGTCTCGGTCTGCAATTGCCAGCGCATCGGGCCATCAGGCACCCAGTTGGTGGAATCGAGGACGACGACATCATCAAGGAGATAGCGGACCCGGCCCGGCATCCACTCAATCGTGTACGTGTGCCAGTCAGTGAACCGGGCTCCGACGTCGCGGGCTACTTCCTGGCAGTCGGCGCATGAACCTGCACCCGCATAGTGGTGGTAGCCGAGGGCATTGCCGGACAGGGCGCCTTCGGGGAAATCGAATTCGCCGTCCTCAGGCCAGCGTTCGGACTGCGGCCACAGCAGCCACGCCACGTGGTATTCATCCATGCCGTCGGTGTCCACACGCATGCGAGCCGAGTACCGGCCATACGTCTGATATTGGCTGACGCCGTCGATGAGAGGTGACGGATTAGCGCCCGCTGGTTGGCCGTCGACCGGATGTAAATGGAAGTCGAGGACGCCGTTACGCACACTCAAGACCCGGTCGGAACGGTAGGGCCGTTTTTGATAGGTGTCGACGTAGCAGCGCGGATAGGTGCGCCACTTCTGCCCCTGTGCCCCGGTGTAGACGATGGTGTCGGGGGAGCATTCGTTAGCCCATGATCCGACGGGTGCGTCTTTGGTGAAGTCGTCGGCGAAGATGTGCCGCCATCCGGGCAGGTTGCCGGTGGGTACCGGCTGTCCCGATGGTGAGGACGGTTGAGCCGTGCCGGGTGTCATGGTGACCATTGTGGTTGTCGCGACCAGGGCGGCGGTCAGTGCGGCTGTGGAGAGTGCTGCGCGAGTAGTGCGCGAAAGGCGCGTGCGGGCACGTGTGATGCGGTGCTTGGCGGGTGCTGGCCGCTGACTCGTCATAGCTGGACGGTAGAGCGCAACGGTCTAGTTACTGGCCAGTTCCGTTGAATTGGCAACCAGTAACGCGACTGCGCTAAATAAAAGCAATCATGCTTGCTTTTTTGTGGATGGCCTGTGATGCTGGGGCACATGACCCAGACGAACCCTGTTCTTGGGGATCTTCAGGCCGAAGGCGAAGCGCTCGATGCGCTCGTTGCCGAACTAGAGCCGGAGCGTTGGAAGCAGCTCACGCCCGCGCAGGGCTGGACGATCGCACATCAAATAGGTCACTTGAACTGGACAGATGAGGTCTCGCTCGTCGCCATCACCGATCGGGACCAGTTTTATGCCCGCGTTCAGGTTGCCGCTCAAGACCCCGAAAAATTCGTCGATCACGCCGCAGAAGAGAAGGCGTCTCAGGCCCCCGACGAGCTGCTGCCCAAGTGGCGCGCCGGACGTCAGCGATTGGTTGCGGCGTTGGACGCGGTGCCGGCTGGCGACAAGATCCCGTGGTTTGGTCCGCCCATGAGTGCGACGTCGATGGCGACCGCGCGGCTGATGGAAACCTGGGCGCACGGACGCGACGTTGCTGACGCTCTGGGTGTCGTCCCGCCGCCTACCCATCGGCTTAAAAACGTCGCCCATCTTGGGGTATGCACCCGCGATTTTGCGTACTTACTCAACGAGAAGCAGCCGCCCGCGGACCAGTTCCGCATCGAACTTGCGGGCCCTTCTGGTGAGCGGTGGACGTGGGGTCCAGACGACGCGGAGCAAAGCGTGCGGGGCAGCGCTGAACACTTTTGCCTCCTGGTGACGCAGCGGGCACACCGCGATGACCTCGATCTTGTCGCGACTGGTGCTGATGCTGATGAATGGCTCTCTATTGCTCAAGCCTTCGCGGGACCTCGCGGCGAAGGCCGAAAGGCGGGCGCGCGATGACCGTACGGATAGGTAACTGTTCAGGCTTTTATGGTGACCGTCTGAGCGCCATGCAGGAGATGCTCGACGGTGGTGAACTCAACTACCTCACCGGCGACTACTTGGCCGAGCTGACCATGCTGATCTTGGGCCGTGACCAGATGAAGAACCCGGATCGCGGTTACGCCAAGACGTTCCTGCGTCAAATGGAACAGTGCCTGGGCACTGCGCTGGAGAAGCGGGTCAAGATCGTCACCAATGCTGGTGGCCTTAACCCGGTAGGGCTCGCTGCCGCGTTGCGCGAGTTGGCTACGCGACTGGGTCTCGACGCCAAAATTGCCCATGTCGAGGGCGACAATCTGATTGCCCGTGTCGACGAGTTGGGTCTTGCCCAACCTGGTCAAGCGCGCCCGCTGACCGCTAACGCGTATCTGGGTGCGTGGGGAATTGTCGAATGCCTCAATAGCGGTGCGGACATCGTGGTGACCGGCCGAGTCACTGACGCATCGGTCATCGTGGGCCCCGCCGCCGCGCATTACGGCTGGCAGCGCGACGACTTCGACCGTCTTGCTGGAGCCGTTGTCGCCGGGCACGTCATCGAGTGCGGCGCTCAGGCGACGGGCGGCAACTACGCCTTCTTCACTGAGGTTCCGGATCTGTCCCGCCCCGGATTTCCGATCGCTGAGATCGAGAACGACGGATCGTCGGTCATCACGAAACATCCCGGCACTGGCGGGCTGGTCAGCGTCAACACCGTGACCGCGCAACTGCTGTATGAGATCACCGGGGGACGGTACGCCGGTCCCGATGTCACGGCACGGATGGATACGGCAGTACTCGAAGATCTTGGGCCTGATCGCGTGCGGATTAGTGGGGTTCGCGGTGAGGCTCCGCCGCCCACCCTCAAGGTGTCGTTGAATTCGCTGCCTGGTTTTCGCAACGAAGCGGTCTTCATCCTCACCGGTCTCGATATCGAGGCCAAAGCGGACCTGCTGCGTCGACAGGTGGAGGACGGGCTTGTCCGTCGGCCAGCTGAGTTGGAGTGGACGCTCGCACGTACTGACCACGTTGACGGGGACACTGAAGAAACCGCGAGCGCGTTGCTGCGGTGCGTAGTCCGTGATCCCGACCCGGAGGTGGTGGGTCGCCAGTTCTCGTCGGTGCCCGTCGAACTGGCGCTGTCGAGCTATCCCGGTTTCACGTTGACGGCGCCGCCCGGCCCTGGCCAGCCGTATGGCGTGTTCACTCCCGGCTATGTGGACGCCGCAGCAGTGCCGCATGTTGCGGTTCTGCCGGATCAGAGCCGTATCGATATTGCGTCCGCGAGCCGAACACAAGAACTCACGGAACTGCCTTCGCTGGAAACACCGCCCGTGACGGATTACGGCTCGACTGTGCGGGCACCGTTGGGTCGGATTGTCGGTGCCCGCAGCGGCGATAAGGGCGGCAACGCCAACGTCGGAGTGTGGGTGCGCAGCGATGACCCGCGCGCGCAGCGGCAGTGGGAGTGGTTGGTGAACACCCTGACCGTTGACGCTTTGCGGACGCTCCTCCCGGAGGCAGCGGACCTGACGATCCACCGCTACCTGTTCCCGAATCTGTATGCCGTCAACTTCGTTATTGACGGCATCCTCGGCCGCGGAGTCGCCTCGCAAGCCCGGTTTGACCCGCAAGCCAAAGGGCTGGGTGAGTGGCTGCGAGCCCGCTACATCGATGTCCCGCAAACACTACTTCCTCAAGGACGGTCGCTATGAGTATCTGGACCACCGACGAGCGTCAACAACTGCGCAAGACGGTCCGGGGATTCGTTGACCGGCATGTCAGCGAGCACCTGGACAGCTGGGAGCGCTCCGGTGAGATTCCGCGCGAGCTGCACCGCACCGCAGCGGAGTTGGGTCTGCTTGGTGCCGGGTTCCCTGAGGAGGTCGGGGGCAGCGGCGGTGATCTCGCGGATGCGATGACAGTGTGCGAAGAAATGCATCAGGCTGGCGCTTCGGGTGGCCTTTTTGCATCGCTGTTTACCTGTGGGATCGCGTTGCCGCACTTGATCATGGCAGCAGATCCGGACCAGATTGATCGCTGGGTGCGTCCGACATTGGCGGGCGAGAAAATCGGTTCCCTCGCGATTACTGAACCGGGTGGCGGATCAGATGTCGGCCACCTGCGGACCACTGCGGTGCGCGACGGCGACCACTACGTCGTCAACGGCGCGAAGACGTTCATCACGTCGGCGTGCCGCGCTGACTTCGTTGTCACCGCAGTACGCACCGGTGGTTCGGAGTTGCCAGGAGCGTCAGGGGTGTCGTTGCTGGTCATCGAAAAGGGCACGCCCGGCTTCGAGGTTTCGCGAAAACTGGAGAAGATGGGCTGGCACGCCTCGGACACGGCGGAATTGTCGTTTGTTGATGCGCGCGTGCCGGTGGCCAACCTTGTTGGCGCCGAGAACTCAGGTTTCACGCAGATCGCGCAGGCGTTTGTGACGGAGCGGATCGCGTTGGCGGTGCAGGCGTATGCAAGTGCGCAGCGATGCCTTGATCTGACGCTTGAGTGGGTTCGCGATCGTGAAACGTTCGGGCGCCCGCTCATTAGCCGTCAGGCAGTGCAAAACACGGTGACCGAGATGGCTCGGCGGATCGATGTCGCACGCGTGTATGCGCGCAATGTTGTCGAACGCGCCATCGACGGCGACGGCGATCTCATCGCGGAGGTCTGCTTCGCCAAAAACACTGCTGTCGAAGCGGGTGAATGGGTTGCGAACCAGGCAGTTCAACTGCATGGCGGACTCGGCTATATGCGCGAATGCGAGATCGAGCGGCAATACCGGGATATGCGAATTCTCGGCATCGGAGGCGGAACGAGCGAAATTCTGGCGGCTCTGGCGGCGAAAAGATTGGGGTACCAGGCATGACCGTACTTTCTTCGACCCTCGATACCGGGTCGGACGGATACGTTGCAGCGCAGGCGGCTATGCACGCCAAACTCGCCGAACTCGATAGCGAGTACGACAAGGTGCTTGCAGGCGGCGGCGAAAAATACGTCACTCGCCATCATGAGCGCGGCAAGTTGCTGGCGCGTGAGCGGATTGAGCTGCTCATAGATCAAGACTCGCCGTTTCTTGAACTGTGCACTCTGGCGGCGTGGGGCAGCGAGTTCCCCGTCGGGGCCAGCATCGTCGCCGGTATTGGCGTCGTTGAAGGCGTCGAGTGTCTGATCGTCGCCAATGACCCCACGGTCCGCGGCGGTGCAAGCAATCCGTGGACGCTTCGGAAACTCACGCGCGTCAACGAGATTGCACAGCAAAATCATTTGCCGATCATTTCTTTGGTCGAATCTGGCGGTGCCGACCTTCCTTCCCAGAAGGAGGTGTTCATCCCCGGCGGACGCATGTTCCGTGATCTGACGCGGGCGTCCGCGAAAGGCATTCCGACGATCGCCTTGGTGTTCGGTAACTCGACGGCTGGTGGCGCCTACATCCCCGGCATGTCGGACCACGTCGTGATGATTAAGGAACGCTCGAAGGTGTTCCTTGCGGGACCGCCGCTCGTGAAGATGGCAACCGGCGAGGAGTCTGACGATGAGTCCCTTGGCGGTGCACAGATGCATGCGCGTACTTCTGGTCTCGCGGACTACTTTGCGCTCGACGAGCAGGACGCTATTCGTATTGGCCGTTCGATAGTGCGGCGCCTCAATTGGAAGAAGAAGGGGCCTAGCCCGCGCACTGATGTCGAGGAGCCGATCGCCGATCCTGAGGAATTGTTGGGGATTGTCCCCGATGATTTGAAGGTTCCTTTCGATCCACGTGAGGTCATTGCCCGCATCGTTGATGGCTCAGATTTCGACGAGTTCAAGCCGCTCTACGGTTCATCGCTCGTGACCGGCTGGGCGCAGCTGCACGGGTATCCCATCGGCATTCTTGCCAACGCGCGCGGCGTGCTGTTTAGCGAAGAATCGCAGAAGGCTACCCAGTTCATTCAGCTAGCCAACCGGGCGAATACGCCGTTTCTGTTCCTGCACAACACGCCCGGCTACATGGTGGGACGGGAGTACGAAGAGGGCGGCATCATCAAGCACGGCGCGATGATGATTAACGCCGTCTCCAACTCCACCGTGCCCCACCTGTCAGTGATTATCGGCGCCTCGTATGGAGCCGGCCATTACGGGATGTGCGGTCGAGCTTTTGACCCAAGATTCCTGTTCGCGTGGCCCAGTGCCAAGTCCGCAGTGATGGGCGCAGCCCAGTTGGCCGGCGTCATCTCGATTGTGCGTCGAGCCGCAGCCGAATCACGCGGCCAGGAATTTGACGAAGAGGCTGATGCGGGTATTCGCGCCATGATTGAGAACCAGATCGAAGCGGAATCTCTTCCCGCGTTCCTCTCCGGACGCATTTATGACGACGGAATCATCGACCCGCGTGATACCCGAACGGTATTGGGAATGTGCCTTTCTGCCATTGCCACTGCCCCGATCGAAGGCACCGGCAACTTCGGTGTCTTCCGGATGTGAGAGGGCTCTGATGACTGGCATCTCAACTCAAGTGCACAGGTCTTTCGACACTGTTTTGGTCGCCAACCGCGGCGAGATCGCGCGTCGGGTATTCGCGAGTTGCCGCGCAGCCGGTGTGGGCACTGTCGCCGTCTATTCCGATGCTGACGCGCAGAGCCCGCACGTCATGGAGGCGGATGCGGCGCTGCGGCTTCCAGGAAACAGCCCTGCCGAGACCTACCTGGATATCGAGAGCATCCTCGGTGCTGCGCGGGCAACGGGCGCGAACGCTATCCATCCCGGTTACGGCTTTTTGTCGGAGAACGCGGAGTTCGCGCGGGCGGTGATTGCTGCTGGACTGACGTGGATCGGGCCGCCGGTAGCAGCTATCGAATCGATGGGCTCGAAGGTGGAGTCCAAGAAGTTGATGGAGGCGGCGGGCGTTCCCGTGCTCACCAACCTCGATCCCGAAGTGGTCACCGAGGCGGACCTCCCGGTCTTGGTGAAAGCATCCGCCGGTGGTGGTGGACGGGGAATGCGGATCGTGCGCGAACTGTCCGCTCTTGCTGATGAACTCGACGCGGCGCGCAGTGAAGCGCAATCGGCGTTCGGCGATTCGACCGTCTTTTGTGAACGCTATTTAGAAACCGGTCGGCACATTGAGGTTCAGGTGATGGCCGACGCTCACGGCACCGTGTGGGCGGTGGGTGAGCGTGAATGCTCAATTCAGCGACGTCACCAGAAAGTCATTGAAGAGGCGCCGTCACCGCTTGTCGAACGCGTCGACGGTATGCGTGAGCGGCTGTTCACCGCGTCACGGTTGGCTGCTGAAGCCATCGGTTATGAGGGTGCGGGCACCGTCGAGTTTCTCGCTGACGAAGCCGGAAACTTCTACTTCCTGGAAATGAACACGCGCCTGCAAGTTGAGCATCCGGTGACCGAATGCACGACGGGATTGGATCTAGTTGACCTGCAATTGCAGGTTGCAGCGGGCGAACGACTCGTGGGTGATCCGCCGCCGGTACGCGGGCATTCCATTGAGGCGCGCCTGTATGCGGAAGATCCCGCGCAGGAGTGGCAGCCGCAGTCTGGCACGGTACATCGCATCGAGTTTTCCGATGCCACCACAGAGTTCGGGATTCTTGAGCGCCCCGGTATCCGGTTGGATTCGGGCGTCGTCGATGGATCTGTGGTCAGCGTGTACTACGACCCGATGCTCGCGAAGGTCATTTCGTTTGCGGCGACCCGCTCGCAGGCTGCGCGGATGCTCGCTGCCTCGTTGGCGCGGGCACAGATCCACGGCCTCACCACTAACCGGGACCTGCTCGTCAATACCCTGCGCAGTCCTGCGTTTCTGGCCGGGGATACCGACACCGCGTTCTTTGATACGTACGGGTTGGCTGAGTTGTCGACCCCACTCGCTGATACGGACGCGCAGGCGCTGTCGGCGCTCGCCGCGGCGCTCGCTGATGCCGCCCACAATCGTGACAGCGCCCAGGTGCTGGCTGGTTTGCCGTCAGGCTGGCGCAACCTGCCGTCGCAGCCGCAATGCAAAACGTATCGCGAACCCGCGAGCGGGGTTGCGGATCCCCGAGTCCACGAGATCCGCTATCGACTGGGCCGCTACGGGCTCGACGCAGACGGATTCGACGACGTCTCCCTGATTTCCGCGACACCTCAACGCGTCGTGCTGGACGTGATGGGGGTCCGGCGCACATTCGATGTCGCGGCCTATCAGGGCTCGGCAAACGAGGACCGGGTGTATGTCGATTCGCCGCTCGGTCCCGTCGTGCTTGTTGCACAGCCACGTTTCACCGACCCGTCCACAGAGGTTGCGGAAGGGTCACTGCTCGCGCCGATGCCTGGACTGGTCATCCGACTCGGTGCACACGTCGGCGACGAAGTCAGTGCCGGGCAGCCGATCCTGTGGCTGGAAGCAATGAAAATGCAGCACACCATCACTGCCCCGACAGCAGGTGTGGTGACGACGCTTGACGTCAGTGTCGGCCAGCAAGTCGAGGTGGGCGCGGTGCTTGCCGTGGTCGACGCCTCCGGTCCAGAAGAAATCCACGAAGCTCCACTGCATGACTCATCTACCGAACAGGAAGCCTCATGAGCGAGAACACAAGCAGCTTCATTGAAAACGACGAACGCCGTGAACTGCGCGCCGCCGTCGCCAAACTGGGTGAGCGCTACAACTACGTCGACTACGTGTTGCCGAGGGCGCGGCATGGGGAACCGCTCAACGAATTGTGGAATGACGCAGCCAAACTCGGCTTCCTGGGTGTCAACCTTCCGGAAGAGTACGGCGGCGGTGGTGCGGGAATCTATGAGCTTGCGCTGGTGCAGGAAGAGCTGTCGGCGCGCGGTGCTGGCCTGCTGCTCGTAGTGGTGTCGCCTGCTATTTGCGGCACTATCATCACGAAGTTCGGCACCGATGAGCAAAAGCAAAAGTGGCTTCCCGGGCTTGCGGACGGTACCCGCAAGATCGCGTTCGGCATCACCGAGGCGGACGCCGGATCAAACTCGCATCAGATTTCGACGACCGCCCGCCGTGACGGCGATGAGTGGATTTTGAGTGGCAACAAAATCTTCATTTCGGGTGTCGATCAAGCCGAAGCCGTGCTGATCGTTGCGCGCACTGAGGACTCGAAGACCGGCAAACTCAAGCCTGCGCTCTTCCTTGTCCCTACCGACGCGGACAACTTCCACCGCACAAAAATGGATATGGACATCATCGAACCGGATCACCAGTACATGCTGTTCCTCGACGATGTCCGGCTGCCTGCCGACGCCCTCGTTGGTGAAGCTGATGCCGCGTTGATGCAGCTGTTCGCAGGGCTCAATCCGGAGCGTATCGTCGGCGCTGCGATGGCTGTGGGTATGGCCCGCTACGCGTTGGCGGCAGCGGTGAAATATGCCGGTGAACGCACAGTGTGGAAGACCCCGATTGGTGCGCATCAGGGCATTTCGCATCCGCTTGCCCAGATCAAAATTGAGATCGAGATGGCGGCGTTGATGATGCGTAAAGCCGCCGTCCTCTACGACTCGGGTGATGACTTCGGTGCGGCGGAAGCGGCCAACATGGCCAAGTACGCGGCAGCGGAGGTGGCGATCAAGTCCCTCGATCAAGCCATCCAAACGCACGGCGGGGCCGGGCTCACTGAGGAATACGGGCTCGCAGCAATGTTGGGTGCGGCCCGCATCATTCGGGTTGCTCCGGTGAGCCGCGAAATGATCCTCAACTTCATCGCGCAGCACTCTCTGGGACTGCCCCGCTCGTACTGACTCGGGCAAGAACAACTGGCAGCACAGTAGGTGAAAGGGAAGACATGGGCGAGCCGTATGTCCGCTACGAGGTCCTTGAACAGGAGGGTCGGGCGACGCTGACCTTGGACTCTCCGCACAACCGCAACGCGATTTCACAGCGACTGGTCGAAGAACTCCATGACGGTTTGGCGGCGGCAGAGTCCGATAACAGCGTCCGTGCTGTTGTTCTTACCCATACGGGCGGAACGTTTTGTGCCGGTGCTGATTTGTCGGACGCGTCCGGTGATGTTTCGACGCGGACGATGGCGATGGCAGGCCTACTGAACGCGATCCTCGCTCTCTCCAAGCCGGTTATCGCGCAGATCGATGGTCACGTGCGGGCAGGCGGAATGGGTCTGGTGGGCGCGTGCGATTTGGCTGTGGCGGGGCCGTCGTCGACGTTCGCACTCACCGAAGCGCGCCTCGGGTTGGCGCCGTCGATCATTTCGTTGACGGTGCTGCCAAGGTTGAACTCGCGGGCCGCGAGCCGTTACTTCGTGACAGGCGAAAAATTCGGATCCGACGTGGCGGAAGCCATCGGTTTTCTTACCGCCGCATCGGACGATCCGGCGCAGGTTGCCGCCGACTGGGTGCGGGATATTTGTGCTGGATCACCGCAGGGGGTTGCGGCGTCGAAAGCGCTCACCACCCGTCCCGTGCTCGCGGACTTTGATCGCAGCGCGGTGTCTCTGGCTAGCGAATCCGCCCGCCTGTTCTCCTCCGAGGAAGCGCAGGAAGGCATGATGGCGTTCTTACAGAAACGACAACCGCGCTGGGCGCAATAGCAACCACCTGGAGTGAGCCGAGTGGAAGAAAGGACGAGGAAATGACGCGTGAGCCTAAACAGGATCGCAGCCGGGCTACGCGAGCTCGCCTCCTTGAAGCCACCATCGATTGCCTTGCCGAGCAGGGCTGGGCGGCAACAACGGTCAGTGTTGTTGCCGAACGCGCCGGGGTGTCGCGCGGCGCCACTCAGCATCACTTTCCCACCCGCGAAGATCTGATTACCGCGGCACTGGAGTACATGTTCGACGTTCGGATGGAGGAGGTACGCCTAGAAGCCGCGGAGTTACCTCTCGGTCCCGGACGCACCGAAGCTGTCGTCTCTCGGCTCGTCGAGTACTACTCGGGGACTCTGTTTAAGGCAGCCCTGCAAGTGTGGACGGCGGCTGCTGCCGATCCGGAACTTCGGGACCGCATTCTTCCTTTGGAAGAAAAGGTGGGACGCGCAGCGCACCGCGCGGCAATCGAGAATCTCGGCGTTGATGACTCCGACCCGACGACGCACCGTTTGGTGCAGGCAACCCTCGACCTCGCTCGAGGCTTAGGACTGGCCGATGTCCTTGCTGATGACTCACGGCGCCGGAAGGAAATTGTGCGGCACTGGTCGCAGCAACTGGACGCGGCGATCGCTTAGGGCAAGTGAAGGCCGTGTTGACTGCGCTGCGGCTGCCGCGGTTGTGGGTAGAGTCGGCGCTGTGCGGACGAAGGTTGAAACCCGAGTATCTTTCGGTGTCCCTATAGCGGCTGCACTGGCGGCAGCAGTGCTGTTGACATCATGCGGGAGCGACGACGCGGGCGATGACGGATCGAGCCCAGCGCCCGGCTCGGGTTCGGGCGCGTTTGAACCCACCGATCCCGGCCCTTTTCTCGGCGAGTGCGGCTCGGTCACTGACGCTGAAGTGGCTGAACAGTTCGGTATGCCCATCGCACTCATCACCAGAAATTCAGTGGGATGCGAATGGGAGGTGGGGGGAATCGGCGGGCCCAGCGTCACGTTTTCGTGGTACCGCGGCAGCCCGATCGGCCGTGAACGTGCCGGTTCAGAACTCATCGGACGCCCGGCTAAAGACATCGCCATCGACGGCAACCCTGGATTTGTTGCGGCCGCATCCGGTGTTCTGTGCGAGTTGGGGGTCCAATTCGGTGGCGACTTCGCACATTGGTCGGTGATGTACGGCGATGCCCATCCGGTCAACGATCCGTGCGCCGTCGCGCAGTCACTGGCGGAAACCAGCGTTTCGAGGATGCAGAAATGACAACACGCAGTGGGATGCGTAGGGCTGCGGCCGCGGCGGCAATGGTGGTGGCGGTGGGAGCCACAGTCGCCGCGTGCGGTCAGGAAATTGATGGCATGGCGATCGCTGAAGGTGCCTACACGGGAAACACCGAACGGTTTAGCCGAGTTCTTGAAGAATGTGACGCGGTCACCGAAGAACAGATCGCCGAAGCCGTCGGCGCTGACGCGATCAACAAGGCCTTCCTCGGTGCCATCTGCCGCTGGGATGCGTCCGGGGTTGGCGGCACGATCAAGGTGGCCTTCAACTGGTTTGAGACCGGAACTCTGGGCGCTGAAGAGACCACCGCGCAGAACCTGGGGTACGGCATTGAGGCCATCACCATTCAGGGACGCCGCGCCATCGTGATGCGTCCGCCCACCGAGCCTGGGGCGTGTGGGGTATCGCTCGGTTCCCCCAGCGACGGGGTAGTGGGCTGGTGGGTCCACTACGGTGCGGGCGGCAGTGATCCGTGCGGCGCAGCAATCAAGCTCGCAGAACTCACGGTCAATCTCAGCGCGTAGCCTGTACGTACCTGACATACCTGCCTGACTAACTCGCTTTGACCGCAAGCCTTGACGACGGGTATTGTTGTGGGTCGTGTCCGGCCCTAGCCGGGCCGATCTGTGTGCCTAGCGAGGTATTGCCGTGCGCACGTTCGTACAGATTTTGGTGACGAGCGCGCAACCGGTTGCCTGTGTTGGGGTATGCGACACGCCCGACCGTGGGGTGCATGAAACCGTGTTCGACCAGCAGTTGTTCTGCCGCTTTACCGCGTCCAGAACCACTCAAAATGGCCCTGTTCACCGGTTTTCACGCGCCTGAAGGTTCGGGTGAGAGGCAGCAGCTTCCTTGCCTCAACTGCTAGATCCCTAATTTCAGAACAGCCGAAGGTTGCTTGTTCGAGCAGTCTGTACGCCAACGAAGAAAGACGGTTAATGCCAACCATCAACCAGCTGGTCCGCAAGGGCCGCCGCGATAAGACCGCCAAGGTCAAGACCGCGGCCCTCAAGGGCAGCCCGCAGCGCCGCGGCGTGTGCACTCGCGTGTACACCACGACGCCTAAGAAGCCGAACTCCGCCCTCCGGAAGGTC
>JAAYXN010000222.1 GCA_012515885.1 Rhodococcus sp. (in: high G+C Gram-positive bacteria) | reverse complement strand
ACGGCGCCCATGCCGAATCGGATGTCTTCGCCGACGGAGGCGAAGTTGACTTCGGATTCGTTGACGTCCGGCGGCATCACGGTGATGCCCATTTTGCGGCAGTCCGAGAGATAGATCGCAGCCTTATCTTTGTCGTCGCCGACGGAGGTGAGCAGACCCGCCATGTACTCGGCCGGGTAGTTGGCTTTGAGGTACGCGGTCCAGAAGGACACCAAGCCATAGCCAGCGGCGTGCGACTTGTTGAACGCGTAGCCAGCGAACGGAAGAACGGTGTCCCACAGGGCCTTAATGGCCGCCTGCGAGAAGCCATTGTTCTTCATGCCTTCGGCGAAGCCGTCATACGCTTCGTCGAGGATCTCTTTCTTCTTCTTACCCATTGCGCGACGCAACAAGTCTGCTTGACCGAGCGAGTAGCCAGCGACTTTCTGTGCGATCTGCATGATCTGCTCCTGATAGACGATCAGGCCGTAGGTGTCGGCCAGGATCTCTTTCAGAGGTTCTTCCAGCTCAGTGTGAATGGGTTTAACTTCTTGACGCCCATTTTTGCGATCCGCATAGTCGTTGTGCGCGTTCATGCCCATCGGGCCCGGACGGTAGAGCGCCAGCACGGCGACGATGTCCTCGAACCCGGTGGGCTGCATGCGGCGAAGAAGATCACGCATCGCGCTGCCGTCGAGCTGGAAGACGCCGAGAGTGTCACCGCGCGCGAGCAATTCGTACGTTGCGGGGTCATCAATCGGTAGTGAATCGAGGTCGAGGTCGATACCGCGATTGGACTTGATGTTCTCGATCGCGTCACCAATGACTGTGAGGTTGCGCAGACCAAGGAAGTCCATCTTGAGCAGACCGATGTCTTCACACGAAGGGTAGTCCCAGCCGGTGATGATCGCGCCGTCCTGGGCGCGTTTCCACACCGGGATCGCGTCCATCAGCGGTTCGGAGGACATGATGACCGCGCACGCGTGCACGCCAGCGTTGCGGATCAGCCCCTCGAGACCCTTAGCTGTCTGATAAATCTTGGCGACGTCCGGGTTCGATTCGATGAGCGAACGGACCTCGGCGGCTTCCTTGTAGCGCTCGTGGTTCGGGTCGGTGATACCCGAAACCGAGATGTCCTTTGCCATGATCGGCGGCGGGAGGGCCTTCGTGATTTGGTCCGCGATCGCAAAGCCGGGCTGCCCGAACTGCACTCGCGCGGAGTCTTTAATGGCAGCCTTGGTTTTAATGGTGCCGAAGGTAATAACCTGGGCGACCTTCTCGCTGCCCCACTTTTCCGTCGCGTAGCGCACCATCTCGCCGCGACGGCGATCATCGAAGTCGATATCGATATCGGGCATCGACACGCGTTCCGGGTTGAGGAACCGCTCGAACAGCAAACCGTGCGGGATGGGATCAATATTGGTGATACCCATCGCATAGGCCACGAGCGATCCGGCGGCGCTACCGCGGCCTGGGCCCACTCGGATACCGACCTCTTTGGCGTGGTTGATGAGGTCGCCGACCACCAGGAAGTAGGCGGGAAAGCCCATCTGGTTGACGACGCTGATCTCGTATTCGGCGCGCTCGATGTACTCGCGCGGAACGCCATCCGGGAAACGCCCCTCCAGGCCCCGCATGACTTCCTTATGCAGCCAGGTGGCCTGAGTCTCGCCTTCCGGTACGGGGAAGATCGGCATGCGGTCGCGGTGCGTCCACACCTCCTCGTACGACTGGACGCGTTCGGCGATCAGAAGCGTGTTGTCGCACGCACCCGGAACCTCGTTATCCCACAGCTCACGCATCTCGGCCGCAGACTTGAGGTAGTAGCCGTCGCCGTCGAACTTGAAACGAGTGGGGTCAGACAGCGTTTTGCCAGTCTGGATGCACAGCAGCGCCTCGTGATTTTCAGCCGCTTCCTTGGTGACGTAGTGGCAGTCATTGGTGGCAAGTGGCGGAATGCCGAGTTCCTTGCCGATCTTGAGTAGGCCCTCGCGCACCCGGCGCTCAATTGACAGACCGTGATCCATCAACTCCAGGAAGAAGTTGTCTTTGCCCCAGATCTCTTGCCACTTCGCAGCAGCTTCCAGAGCCTCGCGCTCATGCCCCAACCGCAGGCGCGTCTGAATCTCACCGGACGGGCAGCCGGTAGTAGCAATGATGCCCTCGTGGTGGTGGGCGATGAGTTCCTCATCCATGCGTGCCCACTTACCCAACTGGCCCTCGATCGAGGCCAGAGAGGACAGCTTGAAGAGGTTGCGCACACCCGTCGCGTTTTCCGCGACCATCGTCATGTGCGTGTAGGCACCGCTACCGGACACATCGTCTGACTTTTGGCTGGGGTCACCCCATTTGACACGCTTGCTGGAGAACCGCGACTCGGGCGCAATGTAGGCCTCAATCCCGATGATCGGCTTGATGCCCTGCTTGACCGCGCTGCGGTAAAACTCGGCCGCGCCGTACATGTTGCCGTGGTCGGTCATGCCCACCGCGGACATCCCCAACCGCTGCGCCTCAGCAAAGAGCGGGCTGATCTTCGCCGCACCATCAAGCATCGAGTACTCGGTGTGATTGTGCAGGTGAACGAACGAATCAGCCATGACGCCTCTTTCGAAGATTGGGGAGCACAGCCGAGTCTAGGCGGTAGTACCGACAGCTTTTCGACGGCGCGCACGGGCCAGTGCGTCTGCGGTGAAAATCGCCAGCGCGATCCAAATCAGACCGAACCCGACCCACCTCGACGCAGGCATGTCTTCCTGCAAAACGAGCACTCCCCACACCATCTGCAATGCTGGCGTCAGGTACTGCAACATCCCCATCGTGCTGAGCGGAACCCGTTGCGCAGCGACCGCGAAAAGCAGCAGCGGCAACGCCGTGACCGGACCGGTAGCCATGAGCAGTGCAGCGTGGCCCGGCCCTTCGGAAAAGAACGTCCCGGCACCGGTCATAGCGAGGAAGACCAGGTAGCCGATGGCCAGCGGGGAAGCCACAAGCCCTTCGGCCGTCAGGCTCGTGTCCGCATCAAGGCGCACGACCTTCTTCACCAAGCCATACAGTGCGAAGGACAGCGCCAACACCAGCGCGATATAGGGCAGATGACCGTAGCCAATCGTGATGACGACAACCGCTGCAACTGCAAGTACTAGCGCCGCAATCTGCGGTTTCGTCAACCGTTCCCGAAAGAGAACCACTCCGAAGAGGACGCTGACCAGCGGGTTGATGAAGTAGCCGAGGGCTGCCTCCACCACGCGGTTCGAGACCACCGCGAAAATGTAGGTGCCCCAGTTCACGGCGATCGCTGTGGACGCCGCGCACACCAACAGCCAGGTCCGCCGATCAAGGCGACGCAGTTTGCCCAGCCTGCCTGCGATCGCGCCGACAATCAGCATCAGCACCAGCGTCCACACCACTCGGTGCGCCAGAATTTCGACAGGTCCGGTATCGCGCAGCAGCCCGAAAAATACTGGGAACGCGCCCCAAATGGAGTAGGCGCCGAGGCCGCATGCAACACCAATAGCTGCCGACTTCGCTGCACTCGCAGCTCCAGCACTGTCGGTTCCGGCGCTATCTGCCCCAGCGTGGTTGTCGGTAGCGTCCCCTGCAGGGGCGCTATTGGACGCTGTCACCGGGGAACGTCGCCGTCATCGGGCCCAACTACCGCGACATCGACGTATTCGGGCAGCAAGGGTCGGACCGCGAACCATCCGTGAATAGCGTCGGGAGGAAGTGCCTCGACCGCGCGCACCTGGGCCTGATTCGCGATCTCTTCCAGTTCATCTACTGTGCCGCGAACGATCACGCCCACGATGCACGCACACTGCTCGTTCAGACCCCGCACCATCGCCTCGTGGATGGCGTCTTGCCGCTGGTCGAAACCGGCAAGCTGCTGCACTTTACTGATCGCGTGGCCATCAGCAGCGGCCAGCGCCGCATCACCGTCAGCAACCTGCACGTCCACGACCGGAGTCTGCACGCGATCGAGCTGCAAGCGATAGCGCAGTTCAGAAACGCGTACGTCCCCAACAACTCCGCGGATCTCATCAGAGCGGATCTGGTCGTGGAACGACACCAGCGCCCACAGATCGCCGTCACTGGCCGAACGCTCCGCCAACGATTCGCGTGCCCGACCCAGGTAGGTGGCGATGTCCTCGCCACCATCAGGACCCAATGTGTCTGTCGTGGCAAAGGACCGCTGGTGTGACGTCGGCGCCGTCACTCCCAAGATGAGCACAAGCGCCACAATCGCTGACGCCGCAAGAGCCCCGATCCAGCGTCCGCGATCCACCTAGGCCCTCCGCAAAACGTCTAGAGCGTGCTTGAGGTCCTGCGGGTACTCGCTGGTGATTTCCACCCAGCGGCCATCGGCGGGGTGCGCAAAGCCCAGCGAGCGGGCATGCAGCCACTGCCGTTCGAGCCCCAAACGCTCAGCGAGCCGCGGATCAGCGCCGTATGTGAGGTCGCCGCAGCAGGGGTGGCGCAGCGCCGAAAAGTGGACCCGAATCTGATGAGTACGGCCTGTTTCGAGGTGGATGTCGAGCAGGCTCGCCGCCTGAAACGCTTCGACCGTGTCGTAGTGGGTGATGCTCGGTTTGCCGTCGGCGGTCACCGTAAATTTCCAGTCACTGCTGCGATGACGACCAATCGGTGCGTCGATCGTGCCGCTACTCGGATCCGGGTGCCCCTGCACAAGAGCGTGGTAGCGCTTATCGATGGTGCGTTGCTTAAATGCCCGCTTGAGCACCGTGTATGCGCGTTCGGATGTCGCCACCACCATGACGCCCGAAGTGCCGACATCCAGACGATGCACGATGCCCTGACGCTCGTGAGAACCGGACGTTGAGATGCGGAAGCCCGCAGCTGCGAGGCCACCGACAACGGTCGGTCCCGTCCAGCCGACACTGGCGTGTGCTGCCACTCCCACAGGTTTGTCGACAGCCACAACGTCGTCGTCGGCGTAGAGAATCTCCATGCCCTCGACAGGTTCTGCCTCGACGGTCAGTGGCCGCGGCGGCTCAGGAAGCTCAACCTCAAGCCAGCTTCCCGCTGACAAACGATCCGACTTTCCGGCGGGCGCGCCGTCGACGAGGACCGAGCCTTCCTCAGCGAGCGTTGCCGCAACCGTCCGGGACAACCCCAATAAACGCGCCAATCCAGCGTCGACACGCATCTCATCAAGCCCATCAGGGACAGGCATGGAACGAGTTTCTCTCACTGTGACTCCCCCTCCCGAGGCTCGCCCTGTTTCGATTCGCCGTGCGCTGATTCACTCTGTGCTGTTTTGCCCTGTGCTGGCTCTTCCTGATCGTCCTTCTTCTTCCCCTCTGGTTCCACACCAAACAGGGTCAGAGCGACCAGCAGCACAGCACCACACACGATGGCCGAATCGGCGACGTTAAAGACGGGCCACCAGCCAACAGAAACAAAATCGACGACGTGCCCACGCATCACACCCGGGGACCGGAAAAATCGGTCAACGAGGTTGCCTAGCGCACCGCCAAGTATCAGCCCCAGACCCCACGCCCACCAGGACGACTGCAAGGTGCGACCAATTTTGACGACACCGATGACCACCGCAATCGCCACAATTGTCAGCAACCACGTCATGCTCGTCGCCATCGAGAAGGCAGCACCCGGGTTGCGGACAAGACGCAACGACACGACATCACCAATCAGCCAGATCGGTGACCCCGGCTGAATGAAGGCGACAGCAGCAATCTTCGTGACCAGGTCAAATACTAGAATTGCTACCGCAATCCCGAGGAGCAACCGCATGCGATGCCGACGCGGCGACTGCGCCTTAACAGGTGCCGCGTCGCTGTCGTCGTGAAGCGACGTCTGGTCAGGAGGTGACACTTCGGGGTCAGGCGTAGGGTCGTGACTCACCTGTCCATCATCCACTACGCAACATGCGGCAAGCACACCGCTTCGTTTCCTAACTCGACCACACGCCCGGCACCTATACCCTGGACGGGTGCACGCGCAGCCCACCCCACCCCGTTTCGCCCGCTTCCGTCATATCGGATGGTCAAGCCCGCGTCGTGTCGGCCCCGTCGTCATGGCTGCAACGTTCATGGGGGCGGTGCTCGCTGGTTGCGGCGGCAGCACTGACGACGCCCCAGCCAGCGCCAGCGTCCCTGGCGAGATCACCGTCCCGGTATCGGCTGCAACCGTTGAACTGGTTGATGCTGGCGCTGAGCCGCGCTCACCGATCTCCTACACCCTTAGTCCTGGCACAACGCAGCGGACGACGTTCACCAGCGAGGCTAAGGTCTCGCAACAGATCGATATTCAGAATGTGCAAGATTTTTCGTCGCCAGAGATCACGTTGACTCTCGATTCACAGATCCGAGACAACACCGACGACGCTGAAGCGGCGATAGTCGACTTCACCATCGCCGATGCATCGAGTCCGAACGAGCCGCTGAACTCGGCGTTGGAAAACAGTCACGGATCCGGAGCTGGGCTCACCATCCAACCCAACGGTTCCGTCACAGCACTACGTCTGCGGCCAGCCGACGCTGCCACCGATCTCGCGCGATCAGCGATCGAGCAGGCACTGCACCAAAGCGTCTACCGCACCGTTGTTTTCCCCACCCAGCCGGTGGGTATCGGCGCGCAGTGGACAGTTCGCCAACAAGTCGTGAGTGGAATCGCGCTTGAGCAGACCATGACCGTCACGCTCGTTGAGCGCGACGGCGACCGCGTCACCGTCGAATACACGCTCACTCAGGCTCCGAAAACTGACACGTGGGTGCTGCCTCAGGAAGCGGGCACCCTGCAAATCAAGCAGTACGAGACTGTCGGCACCGGCCGAGCGGTCGTGGACCTTGGTCAGCCACTGCCTCTAGATGGTGATGCGAGCATCGCGGGCGAGCAGCTCTACACCGACCCTGATGGTGTCGCCGCCCTACGCCAGACCACCAACAACACGGTGCGATGGGAGAACAAATAGTGGCGCCCGGGCACGGTTCCGCGCACGGTTCCGGGCACGATCGCCGCCGACAGCAGCCGCGGCGCCGTGCGTTGGCGAGCGCAGCGCTAGTCACGATTGTTGCTGGATGCGGTGCTACCGAAACTACCGATGACGGCCCGGCGCTTCCTGCCCTCCCCAGCCTGGCGGTGGCTGACCCGCAGGCTCCCGGTATCAGCTTTGATGACCCCGACACACTGACGATGT
>JAAYXN010000221.1 GCA_012515885.1 Rhodococcus sp. (in: high G+C Gram-positive bacteria) | reverse complement strand
CGGGTACAGACCGGTCAGCCGAGGATCGGTGTACGCGACGGCCTCAATATCGAGCAGTGCCTCGTGGATGCGCTTATCGAACTCGAGTGGATCGGTACAGGCGTCGGGCGCGGCAAAAATCCACTGCCGGATCGGCAGCTGCAGCGCGATACCTGCGGGGCGGATCGCCGAGTTGTCGACGGGAACGTCACGAACCTGCAGGACATCGAGTCCGTGAGTCGCGAGACCACGCGAAATGACCTCTTCAGCGTCAGCGTGCGCATCCGTGTCGTTGGGGAGGAAGAAGTTGCCGACACCGAAACGTCCCGCTTCAAGCTCAGCGTTTCCGGTCAGCTTGCGGAAGAAACGGACCGACAGGTCGACGCTGACGCCCGCGCCGTCGCCGACACCTTCAGCGTTCATGCCGCCGCGGTGGGGAACCTCGCAGAGCGCTGCGTGGGCTTTGGCGAGGATGTCGTGAGTCTGGGTGCCGTCCTTGCGCGTGATGAAGCCCACGCCGCAGTTGCTCTTCTCAAGCGTGGGGTCGTAAAGGCCTGTGTTGGCGGCACGCGTCGTCAATCGACCGTCTCCTCGTGTGGAACCGACAGAAAATGACCCTTGTTTAGGGGGCCGCTGACCAGCGGAAAGGAGAGGGATTGATAGAGACCCGCCTCGAGACCGGTGGCCGGTGAGGCAGACGTCGTTGTCTGAACAGTGCAAACCAGACTGAAATCTGGTTACAACGGCAGAGTAGTCCTGCCTAAGTAAATTCGGCAATACGTTCCGGTTACGACGTCCGTCACACTGCCGTTTCCCTGGCTATGTTGGTCGGCTGGACGACGTACAGCTTGGTTTCGTTGCGGGACTTGCGGGCCGCTGCCCACCTCTGCGTGACTGGCGGTGGGGTCAACATGAGGCGCGCTGAGTGGGAGGAGAGAAGCTCACGGTCCGCTGGGTGATCTCTCATGTGTTCCAGCAGCGTGACGAGCATGTTCGGTTCGGCAGTCAACCTGGTGGCATCAACGGTGATGTGGGAGTACTCCTTGACGGTTTCCACTATCTTGCTGCCGTGGCGCCTATGTTCTGTGGCCTGGTTGGCGCTGATCTGGAAGGTCGGGAACTTTAACCGCGGCCCGCGAGCGTTTTCGACGACGCGCGCTGTTCTGGTGATCCGAATCTCGTCCCAGGCGATGACTGTTTCGCGGTCAAAGATCATGAAGAAGATGAGAGTGCGATGGTGAATCCGCAGTTCGGAGGGGGAAAGAACAAGCCGGTACTGAGTCCGGACGAGGGCGAGGAGTAGGGGGATTGCGATGAGGGCTGTGATGACTATTGCCTGGGGGTTCCCGGCGGAGAGTTTGGAGAGAAGCGTGCTTGGTGCGTTCAGGTCGAGTGGGATGGGGTAGAACGCTGCGGCCGCCAGGATGCAGCCGAGCCCTCCGAGGATCCGGTTCTTGATGCGGTGGGGGACGACAAGTGCCGGTCCGTGGTCGGCGTTGTTGACGACGCGTATCCGAGGGTTCAGGAACAGCCATCGCAGCCCGACCTGGCCGAGCGCGGAAATGGTGAGTGTGGCAAGGAAGAGGGCGGAGAGCTGGGCGCCGATAGCGTCTTCTGAGTCAGTGCCCTGAGCCAGTGATTCGACGACAATTGTGGAACTCAAAGTCGCACCGATGAAGAGGACCGGCAGCAGGTACCACTTGAGGTGCAGTGTCCATGCCCGCATGAGGTCGTCATCGACGAGCCTTCGCCCCGGAGTCGGTGGGGCCTCCGTCGTGACGTAGTTGAACTCGTGCGTCGATAGATTCATGTTCCCCCCTGGTGGCTGCTTGCGGAAGAGCCTAGCTGGGTGTGAGACATGGTGACTGCGCGGCAGGACGGCCTCACTCGGAACTTGATTGCAGATTGTTGACAATCGGCCCGCTCGGGCTGACGATGGGGGTATGACCAGCCTGAGTCCGATACTGAAACAGGCCACACCTGTGGTGGTCGATCACGCACTAGGTAGTTGGATCTACGGAACCGACGGCCGCAGTTATCTCGACTTCACGACAGGTATTGGTGTCACCAGTACCGGGCACTGTCACCCGCGGGTCGTGGCCGCCGCACAAGAGCAAGTCGGCAAAATCATCCACGCCCAATACACGACAGTGATGCACAAGCCACTGCTCGAACTCACCGACAAACTCGGCAACTACCTCCCCAACGGACTCGACTCCGTGTTCTACGCGACTACCGGTGCGGAAGCCGTCGAAGCATCCGTGCGCCTGGCCCGCATGGCCACCGAACGACCCAACATCGTCGCGTTCCACGGCGGATTCCACGGCCGCACCGTCGCCGCCGCCTCACTCACCACAGCAGGCAGCAAATTCCGCAGCGGCTTCGCTCCGCTGATGAGCGGCGTCCACATTGCGCCCTTCCCGTACGCGTACCGCTACGGCTGGGACATCGACACCGCCGTCGACTTCGCACTGCGCGAACTCGACCACCTCCTGGCCACCATCTCCATCCCCGCCGACACCGCGGCGTTCCTCATCGAACCCGCCCTCGGTGACGGCGGCTACCTGCCCACCCCGCCGCGCTTCCTCGACGGACTCCGCGAACGCGCCACCGAACACGGCATCCTCCTCATCATCGACGAAGTCCAAGCGGGGGTCGGACGGACCGGAAAGTTCTGGGGCCACCAACATTCCAACGCCACCCCCGACATCCTGATCACCGCGAAAGGTATTGCCTCCGGATTCCCCATCTCGGCGATCGCCGCATCCGAAAAGCTCATGAGCAAAGCATGGCCCGGATCCCAGGGCGGCACCTACGGCGGCAACGCCGTTGCGGCAGCAGCAGGCGTCGCGACACTCGACGTCATTGAAGACGAAAAACTCGTCGAAAACTCACGGGTGCGGGGTGAAGAACTCGCCGACGGATTGGCTCTACTACAAGGCCAGCACGCGCAGATCGGGAACGTCCGCGGGTATGGGTTGATGCAGGGCCTCGAATTCACCACCGTCCTCGGCGCACCTGACGGGGAAGCTGCCCTCGCCGTGCAGCAGGCCGCGATCAAAGAAGACCTACTGCTTCTGACCTGCGGCGGCTACGGCAATGTGATTCGCGTGATCCCACCACTGACCGTGTCTGCAGACGAAATCAGCCAGGGCCTCGCGAGGCTCAGTGCCGCAATGGAAGCGTGCCTACGCTGAACACCGACACCGAGAACCTCGCTGAGCTAGTACTGCAACTAGCTCAGCGAGGCATCGTCGTCGATACGTCCGCGCGTCGACGCGCCGAATACTCGTATGACGCATCGAACTACCGGGTACCGCCACTCGGTGTTGTCTTCCCGCGCACCGCGCAGGACGTCGTCAATGTCGTCCAGGTGTGCCGAGGTCTCGGTATGTCCATCACCGGACGTGGCGGCGGAACATCGCTGGCAGGCAACGCTATTGGTGCGGGCATCATCCTCGACTTTTCCCGCTACATGAACCGGGTTGTCGGCATCGATACGCAGGCGTGGACGGCTGTCGTCGAGCCGGGCATGGTGCTGACGGATCTGCAGGCAGCGGTCAACGCGGCCAGCGAAGGCGCTCTGACTTTTGCCCCCGACCCGTCAAGTAAATCCCGCGCCACCGTCGGCGGGTCTATCGGCAACGACGCGTGTGGCAACCACTCTGTTCGCTACGGCCGCACCAGCGACCACGTGCTGTCCCTCGACGTGGTGACGGCGGCAGGCAACCTGATCACCGCAACCGCCACGGGACTGCAGGCCACCGACCCCGACGACCTCACTGCGGCGGAAGAGGCAGCAGCGTTGACCGCGGCGTTGAAGGCACTCGCCGCCGACTACCTCGCAGAATTTCGGCTAGAGCTGGGCCGCATTCCGCGGCAAGTGTCGGGGTTTCACCTATCTCACCTGCTGCCAGAAAACGGATTCAATGTTGCGCGCGCACTGGTCGGCAGCGAGGGCACCTGCGTCATTATCGTCGCGGCCACCGTGCGACTCGTCCCCGTGCCGCCCAACGCGACCCTGCTGTGCCTGGGCTACCGAGACATCGTGGATGCCGCCCGAGACACCACCACAATCCTCGAATACCAACCCGCTGCCCTCGAAGGCATTGACTCAAAAATCGTGGACACCATGCGCTGGCGCCGCGGCGCCGATTCGGTTGTCGGCCTGCCGGACGGCAACGCGTGGCTCTACGTTTCCCTCGACGGCGTCGACGTCGATGAAGTGCGTAGCCGACGCGGCGAACTCGTCGCGAAACTCCACGCGGCTGGCCGTCTTGTTGATTCCCGAATCGTCGAGGATCCGGCTGAACGCCTCTCGCTCTGGCGGGTACGTGAAGACGGCGCGGGCCTGTCCGGCCGCATCGAGGACGGCGGCGAATCATGGACGGGCTGGGAGGATTCGGCGGTTGCGCCCGATCAGCTCGCCGACTACCTCGTTGCCATAGGCGAACTGCTCGACGAGTTCGCGCTCACCGGAATCTTCTACGGACACTTCGGTGCCGGGTGCATGCACATTCGGATCGATTTCGATCAGCGCACCGATCAGGGTCGCGACATTATGGAACGCTTTATCCGCCGCGCGGCGCAGCTGTGCGTCGAGTTCGGCGGCTCCATGTCGGGTGAGCACGGCGATGGGCGCGCCCGATCGGAACTACTTCCCCTGATGTACTCGCCGCGGATGATGCAGGCGTTCCACCAGTTTGCGCAGATCTTCGACGCGGACGGTGTCCTCGGACCGCACGCGATCGTTGATCCGGAGCCGTTCATGAAAGACCTTGCACAAGAAGGTATTAGCCCACGCGAATGGCAGACCAGTTTCGATCTCACCCCGAGCCACCCGGTTCCGGTCGCTGACTTCGTGCACGCCGTGCAGGGGTGCATTGGGGTGGGACGTTGCCGCGCCGACAGCGGGGGAGTGATGTGCCCGAGCTACCGGGCCACGCGCGACGAGAAAGATTCGACGCGCGGACGCGCCCGAGTCCTGCAGGAGATGGTGCGCAGCTCACCCACGGTCGCGGACGGCTGGGCTAGCGAAGACGTTCGAGAATCCCTCGATCTGTGCCTGTCCTGCAAAGCATGCGCGAGCGATTGCCCCGTCGGCGTCGATATGGCGACGTATCGCTCAGAGTTCTTTGACCACTACTACCGCACGCATCGCCGCCCAGCCTCGCACTATTCGCTGGGCAGGCTCCCGCTGTGGCTCAAATTCGCTGAGCGTGCAGCGCCTCTCATCAATGCCGTGGGACGCAGCCGGCTATCGCGGCTCGGTGCCAAACTTGGGGGAGTCACCGACCAGCGGCCCATCCCCGCGTTCGCGTCGAAGAAAACGATCCGGCGCAATATGGGCACGCGCCAGGAGGCCGCCGATGTCGTACTTCTCGCGGACACGTTTACCCGCGGATTCCGGCCCGAAGTGGTGGGCGCGGCGCGGCGAGTTCTCCGCGGCGCGAACACTACCGTCGACTGCCGAGCCGACGCCTGCTGCGGCTTGACGTACATCTCAACGGGCCAACTCGACACCGCACGCAAGCACCTACGCAACGCCGCAGAAGTGCTCGACGACGGCACTGACCGGCCCATCGTCGTCCTTGAACCGAGCTGCGCTGCTGCGTTACACACTGACCTGCCGCACCTGATCCACAGCGATGCCGCGCGACGCGTTGCTGCGCGGGTACGTAGTTTCGCCGACCACATCACGCAGTTAGCAGCGAGTGGATGGCGTCCCCAAGTTCCTATTCCTGATGCGGTGACTGTGCAGACGCACTGCCACGAATACTCGGCGTTCGGTGCCGCGATCCAGCGCCGGGCGCTGACCGCGATCGGCGTCAGCCAGATCAGGGAGGCCACCGGTTGTTGCGGTGTGGCAGGTAATTTCGGCTACGAAAAAGATCACTTCGAGGTGAGCATGAAGGTGGCGCAGCAGGCATTGGCTCCTGCTTTAGCCGCCGACGACGCACCAGTGCTTGCTGACGGATTTTCCTGTCACATGCAGGTCCGGCAGCTAGACCCCGAGCGCGGCTCACTGCACCTTGCGCAGATACTCGACCCCGACCCATCCACGACTCGAGAGGGACAATCATGAGTGCTTCCACGCTTCCCGGCGTGCCCACCGGCTTGTTTATTGGCGGACAGTGGGAGGACGCTCACGCCACGTATGACGTGGAGAACCCGGCAACGGGGAGGGTGCTTGCCTCGGTCGCTGACGGTACCGCCGGCGATGCACGCCGCGCCATGGACGCAGCTGTTGACGCTCAGACGTCGTGGGCGCAGACCGCTCCCCGTGAGCGCAGCGAAATTCTCCGTCGCGCCTACGAATTGGTGGTCGAACGCACCGATGAGTTCGCGCGAGTGATGACGTTGGAGATGGGCAAGCCTTTCGCTGAGGCACGCGGCGAAGTCGCGTACGGCGCCGAGTTCTTGCGCTGGTTCTCGGAAGAAGCCGTGCGGATCAGCGGAGACACCACCACGACAGGTGACGGCCGCAACCGCATCATCGTGAGCCGCGTCCCCGTCGGGCCGTGTGTACTGGTGACGCCGTGGAACTTTCCGCTCGCAATGGGCACCCGCAAGATCGGTCCGGCGGTGGCGGCGGGCTGCACGATGGTGTTCAAACCCGCGCACCAAACGCCGCTCACCGCGCTGCTGTTGACCGAGATACTAAGTGAGGCAGGGTTGCCTGACGGCGTCCTCAACACGGTGACCGGTATGGACGCGAGCGCGATCGTCACGGAGTGGATGGAAAGCGGGCATGCCCGCAAAGTCAGTTTCACCGGGTCAACGAACGTCGGCAAAATTCTCCTCAAGCAGGCCGCAGAGAACGTCATGCGCTCGTCGATGGAACTGGGCGGCAATGCCCCCTTCATCGTGTGCGCCGACGCAGACATCGACAAGGCTGTTGATGGAGCGATGATCGCCAAGCTCCGCAATATGGGCGAAGCGTGCACGGCAGCCAACCGGTTCTATGTTCACCGCACGGTGGCACAGGAATTCACCACCAAACTTGCTGACCGGATGGCCGCGTTGACCGTCGGCGACGGATTGGCCGACGGCACCGCTATCGGCCCGCTCGTCGATGCTGCCGGACTCGACAAAGTCGAGAGCCTGGTGCGTGACGCAGTGTCGAAGGGCGCGCGAGTAGTGACCGGCGGAGAGCGAGTCGGCGAACGAGGCTACTTCTATCGGCCGACCGTCCTCACCGACGTGCCCACGGACGCCCAGATGGCGTCGACGGAAATCTTCGGGCCAGTCGCGCCGATCTACGTTGTCGATGACGACGACGCGGCGATCACCGCAGCCAATGACACCGAAGCTGGATTGGTCGCCTACCTCTACACCCAAGACATCGACCGGGCATGGCGTCTGAGTGACCGTATTGAAGCGGGAATGGTGGGCGTCAACACCGGGCTTGTCTCGAACCCGGCCGCCCCGTTCGGTGGCATTAAAGAGTCCGGCTTGGGGCGCGAAGGCGGCCGAGTGGGCATCGAGGAGTTCCTCGAATATAAGTACCTGGCAATTCCGAAGGGGTAAGTGATGTCGCGGCAAGAAAACACCAATTCAGTGGCTGCGGGGCCGCACGGTTTGGAGCCGTTGCGGTCGCCGCAGACAGCAGTGGTGATTGCCGACCAACTGCGTGAACGCATCCTCGACGGGGTCTACCGGCAGGGGCAGCAACTCAGTGAAGCGAACCTTGCTGCCCAGCTGGAGATTTCGCGTGGTCCTGTGCGGGAGGCGTTGCAGCGTCTCGCACAGGAGGGGCTGTTGGTGAGCCGCCGCAACCGCGGTGTGTTTGTCATCGAACTGTCCGCGTTCGACATCGCCGAGATTTACGCGGTGCGTGAATCAGTAGAGACTGCCGCAGCCCGCATCATTTTCGAGCTGCCTACTGCGGAGCGAAAACAGATTCTTGATCGCCTCGCGGTGATCGTGGCGAAGATGCCGCCGCTGATCGCAGCAGGTGATTGGACGGGTCTGGCCAAACTCGATCTGGCATTTCACACCGAACTTGTTGCTGCCGCTAAGAACGGCCGCTTGGATCGGATCTATGCGACCCTCGCTGCCGAATCACGCATCTGCATGGCGCAGTTAGAAAACGCCTATCCCAGACCTGGAGCGCTGGTCGACGAGCATCAACACCTGATCGACGCGTTGGCGGGGGATTCGTGGGATGACCTGGCTAAGGCGATTCACACCCACCTGTCGACGGCGGTAGACGATCTCACGTCGAGGATGGAGTCGTGATGGCCTCACCGTCAGATAGCCGGATGAAACTGGTCGTGCTGCACGCCGAGAACCGTCCGAACGGACTCGAAGCGATCGAGGACATTGCTGATATTCGGTACGCGACAGCGCAGACTCTCGGTGATGCACTTGTTGGTGCCGACGTGCTGTTGATGTGGGACTTCTTTTCCGACGCGCTGAAGGACGCGTGGCCACACGCTGATTCTTTGAAGTGGGTACACATCGCGGCGGCCGGGGTTGATTCGCTGCTCTTCGACGAACTGATCGACTCCGACGTGGTGGTGACCAACTCACGCGGAATCTTTGATCGTCCGATCGCCGAGTTCGTACTCGCGTCGATCCTCGCGTTCGCCAAAGACATCCCAACGTCGCTGCGGTTACAGCAGCAGCGGCAGTGGAAGCATCGGGAAACGGAGCTGATCGCCGATACAGATGTTCTCGTCATCGGCACCGGTGCGATTGGACGCGAAATCGCCCGGCTGCTGCGCGCGGTGGGCATGAACGTGAGCGGTGTTGGTCGACGCGCCGCACCGAGGATCCCGATTTCGGGGAGGTCCGGCTCAGTGACGACCTGCCCAGCTACGTCGGCGACGCCGATTATGTCGTCGCCGTTGCGCCGTTGACCAGCCAGACGCAGTCGATGATCAATGCGTCAGTGTTGAAGAACATGAAACCGTCAGCGCGTCTGATCAACGTGGGTCGCGGGGAACTCGTCGCCGAGGACGAACTCATTGATGCTCTCCGCGACGGCGCTATTGCCGGGGCCGCACTCGATGTCTTTGATACCGAACCGCTCCCCGAAGACTCCCCGCTGTGGACGCTGGAGAATGTACTGATTTCGCCGCACATGAGCGGCGACGCAGCAGGCTGGCGTGATCGTCTCGCAAGGCTGTTTATCGACAATGCGCACCGCTACAGCCGCGGCGAAGACCTACAGAATGTGGTGGACAAGAAGCGTGGCTACGTCAGTTCGTAATTTTCCGGCCGTCGCCGGTGCCCTTTCACTCGCTGCGGGATTTGTGGCAGCTAGTGGGCTGCGCACGATGATCGGTGACTCTACTATCGGAGAGAACTGCACGACGATGACGCGGTGACCAGCCGACGGCAAAGGAGTGTCCGTGACCGACCCACGTGGGACATCTGATTCAGCAGAACTGACGTCCCTCACTGCAACCGAGCTTGTCGACAACTATCGGCGGGGAACGCTCTCCCCGCGTGAAGCGACGCAGGCTGTGTTGGAACAGATTGAGCGCCGCGACGACGCCATCAACGCGTTCTGCCTCGTCGACCCGGACCGGGCGATGGCCGAGGCCCGCGACTCCGAGCAGCGGTGGCTCACCGGTGAGCCTTTCGGTCCACTCGACGGTGTGCCGACGTCGGTAAAAGACATCCTGTTGACGGTCGGCTGGCCCACGCGGCGTGGATCGAGATCGGTCAATCCGGACCAGGAATGGAAAGAAGACGCACCGTCTGTGGCGCGGCTGCGCGAAGCCGGCGCCGCCATCGTCGGAAAAACAACGACACCAGAGTTGGCGTGGAAGGGCGTCACCGACGGGCCGCTGACCGGTATCACCCGCAACCCGTGGAATCCAGAGCGGACAGCGGGCGGATCGAGTGGCGGCGGCGCCGCTGCTGTCGCTGCGGGAATGGGCCCGATCTCGCTGGGCACTGACGGCGGAGGATCAGTGCGTATTCCCGGAAGCTTTTGCGGCGTCGTGGGTTTCAAAGCCACTTACGGTTCCATTCCGCTGTATCCGCCGAGCCCTTTCGGAACCCTCGCGCACGTCGGACCGATGACGCGAACGGTTGCTGATACTGCCGTCACGATGGACACGGTGACGGGCCGAGATTCACGCGACTGGTCTGCGGCGCCGCCACCAGCGGAAAGCTATGTTGGGCGCCTCACCAGCGAGTTGCCGGGCAGCGGCGACTCTCCGCTGCGTGGCCTGCGGGTGGCTTACAGCCGAGATTTGGGTTTCGTCTCCCTCGATCCTGAGGTGGGTCGCATCGTCGATGAAGCGGTAGGGCTTCTCGCCGATTTGGGTGCACGCATTGAGGGCGTCGATCCCGGATTTTCTGATCCGGTGTGGGCGTTCGAGTGCCTATGGTTTGCCGGTGCTGCGAAGGCAACGGAGCATCTCACGGCCGAGCAGCGAGCCGAACTTGATCCGGGGCTGGCTGAGATTTGCGAACAGGGCAAGGCTTTTAGCGCACAGGATTATTTGGAGGCGACGGCGCAGCGCATGAATTTGGGCGTCAAGTTGGGTGCGTTTCACGAACGCTACGACATTCTGGTGACGCCGACGACCCCGATTACCGCTTTTGAGGCGGGCGTCGAGTCTCCTGCGGGTGGTCGCTACGAGGGTCAGCGGTGGACGTCGTGGACGCCGTACACCTATCCGTTCAATTTGACGCAGCAGCCAGCAGTTTCAGTGCCCTGCGGCTTTGACGGTGCGGGAATGCCGGTGGGTTTGCAGGTGGTGGGTGCCCGCTTTGATGATGCCCGCGTCCTCGCCGTCGCCCATGCGTATGAACAGGCTGCCGGGTGGTGGCGCCAACAGGCGTAGCGCGCGCTCAGGACTGGGGTGTTGCTGCGAATGTTTCATGTTCTGTCCCCACCAAATTTGCGGGGAAGTGAACATGAAACATTCGCGAGAACGAGTGTGTAGTGACTACCTCGCCGCGGCTTCGCGGTCTTGACGCTCTTCATTTCGCATGACGCGGCGGTGTTCAAGTAGTACTAGCGTGACCCCGACAATCATCAGGCCCAGGAAGACGCCGCCGGCGATCGCCGCCCAACCGCCGAAGCCATAGCCTGCGGCAACAAGGAACAGGCCTAGGACGGCAATCGAGGTGCCGATCATCGCGTAACCGGGCCAACCGCGGGTATCGGTGAGCGCTTCCCCCACGTGGCTTCGATGCGTACGTACACGGTCTTGGTGCGGAAAACTGGCTGAAGCAGTCACTTCGTACCTCCTCGGGGCTGCGAGAAACAGTCACTCACCGAGTACCCGCCGAAAAGTCACGATAAACGCCCACCGGAATCGGCATAGACGTGTTCGGCAACCCCGGAGAACCTGGACCGCCCCGACGACCCCGCTGACGCGATCTACGTCGCCCCGCAAACACAGCCGGTCGGAAACACCCCGATTTCCTTGTCGCTAATCGGCAGTTATCGGGAACAAATCGGTTGGGGAGGCGGACGCACCCCGGGTTCGCGCATCGCAGTTGGTCCAGAGCTGCCGAAATCGAAGCCGCCGCGTATCACCAGCCCGCACAGCGAAACACGTTGAGCTAGGCGGGCAACTGTCCGCTAACCACCCCTGCTTACTCGCCAGTAACACCGTCTTGTGTACCGTTGTTGCAGAAAAGTTATTTTGTATCAACGTTCTGCCCGATGACGGGGTGAGTAAGCCGAAGGGGGCCAGCAATGACAACGCGTGTACGCACCAACGCCGACGCTGGGGTAATCGCGGCGCAGCGAATGCAGGAATGGGGTTACACCAACGCCACCGCACTATCGGGTGGAGGTGGCGGCGGAATCGACGTCTACTCCACCGGTGGATACGCGGGCGTCAGCTGGTTCGGGGACCCCGTAGCTGCCAGCACCCTCGAAGGGCTGTACCAGGCGCGAGGTTCAGGGCTCCGCGACCTCCTGTTTTTCTCCGGCGTCGGATACGGCGACGACGCCCTCGTGTACGCGGACTCGGTGGGGATCGCTCTGTTCGCAATGGACCGGGACGGCACGGCAGAGCCCGTCAACACCACGGCTCGCCGCATCCTCGACACTCAAGGAACAGGTGTACGCGCCCGCGCCATACCTTCCGCAAGTGAACCGCGGACCCTTCGTGCAGCACCAGCCAGGCCTGAACCAGTTTCGGCCGCGCGTCAAGGCGCCGGAATGGCGGCAGCGGCAGGAAACACGGTGCTCGGCGCCGTGCGCGCCTATTGGCGGATCCCGGCAGCCCTGATCTTTACCGTAATCTTGCTGGTTGCACCTTTTGGCAGCGACATGATCGCGCTACGCGTCTTTGCCACGCTGGTCGCCGTCGTGGGGACTCCGCTGTGCTGGATCCTTGCCTACCAGCATCACAAAGCGCGGCGCAGTCTCCGCTAGGAGACTGGCTTTACTGCGGCAGGTTACGCAGAGACGCCAGTGTCGCGTCGTATGCCCGCGCAGCCTCAGCGCCCTTCTTCACGAAATGCTCCGTGAAGTAACCGACGTGTTCGTCATGCTCGTGGAAGTGGTGGGGAGTCAACACCACTGAGAACACAGGGACATCAGTATCGAGCTGCACCCGCATAAGCCCATCAATGACTGCGGAGGCCACAAAATCATGGCGGTAGATGCCACCATCGACGACCAGCCCGGCAGCAACGATGCCGTCGTAGCGACCCGTCAGTGCGAGACGCCGCGCATGCAACGGAATTTCGAAAGCGCCAGGAACCTCGAAGTAGTCCAGCGAATCTGCGGGATAGCCGAGCGACACTAGCTCGTCGGTGAATCCTGCCTTCGCCTGGTCAACGATGTTCCGGTGCCAGGTTGCCTGGATAAACGCGACACGACGCGGCGACGATGAACTCATGTCACCAACCTAGCCGATATCGGCGATGGTGAAAGCGTCAGTCCTGCCGCCACCGGCATACTGCCGCGCCGTGTGCCGCGTTTGTTGAATGCAACTACCGATGCTCACCATGGGGGTCGGCAGACTGACCTGGGTTGCTGAACAGCCCCAACTGCCCGTCAGCTGCGGTCTCGTGGCTAGGGGTGGCCGCGTTTGGTTGTACCTGGCTGAGGAACAGCCCGATGATGGAGGCCCACGAATCCCCGAGGGCATCAAGGGCTTCAGCACCTGCTTCGTCGCCGCGGGCGCTGGCTTCAGTGGCATCGCGTCGCTGCTGCGCTACCCACTGTTCGCCGATCCGCACAATCTGCACAACCCGCTCGCGCTCATCACGCAAGCTAGGCGGGATCACCGCACCCATGGACTCGACGCTTACGTTGTTCTCGGTTGCCAGGCGAAAGAGTTCCACCAGCTCGGTGGGCAGGTCCTGGAGGTGTAGCCGGGCTCCCAGATTGTCTTGTACAGACGGCAGGTAATAGGGGACTCCGCCAAGCTGAGCAGCCAGCGAACCATCGGTTGCGCGTAGCGCCTGCGTCATCGTTTCCACCATCTCGCTGAGGTGAAGCGGAACGAAAGGCATTCCTGGGACCAGGACCGTTGCCATAAGCCGGTTGTCAACGAGAAGGAACTTTAGCCGCGGCCAGCGACGATTCAACTGTGCGAGAACCGTTTCCGTCGCAGCGTGGTTGCTGACTTTATCGACGAGTAGCGCAACCACCTGAATATCAGTGGTGCCTGCCAACGGACTGACATACAGCAGTGCCGACGCCACTCGGACGAGAAGATCCCCGTTAGCATCATGCTCAGGTACACCGCCGAGAGTGGGAGCCAGAGTCTGCGAAACCAACGCGACGAGATGGTCTCTATCGGTGGGCACGATGGCCTGAAACGGGTCAAGGGAGGG
The DNA here is from genome assembly GCA_012515885.1 of Rhodococcus sp. (in: high G+C Gram-positive bacteria). Lineage (GTDB taxonomy): Bacteria > Actinomycetota > Actinomycetes > Mycobacteriales > Mycobacteriaceae > Rhodococcus_F. Next base: position 3,700 of record JAAYXN010000221.1, on the reverse strand, counting down.
AAGCATATCCGCACCCGGGGTGGGAAAAGCGGTCCCTGAGCTTTGACTGCTCAGGAACGACGGATGGGTGATACTCCAAACCCGCCGGAACACATTGACAGACATAGCGGCGAGAGTTGCCGCCCACGAACGGTGTCGATCAACGTAGAACGCCGACGAACCAGCCGAGCTATTGCCCGGTGATTCCTCGCCAACGCGATGCGTCGGACGATTCCATCCCAACTGGGCCAGATACTGCTCGTTCTCAGGGGTGAGCGCGTGGATCGGCTCTAGGTGGTCATTGGAAGTCACCTCACAGCGAACGATGCCGCCATCCCACACCCCGAACTGGATGCACGGCATCACAAACGGGGCGGGAGACCGCTGAGCTGACTCACGTTCGAGACGCAAAACATCGCCGTCCCGCATTGCCGCGATGTGGTCGGTGAGTCGCCGCTCAAAAGCCGCCCAGGCGATGGTGATCGTCCGGTCAAGATCTAATCCTGGAACGTTAGGCGTGTTCTGGCCGAAACTCATCGACCCCCCAATCTCTCAGTTCTTCGCTCGTCCTGTGCCATCAGCGCGCTACGCAGTGGTCAGAACCGTAGCGTGCCTGGCTGAGAAAAGGGTGAGCGTCCGACGGGTAGTTAGCGAGCCTGGCCAGCAGCTAGCGGCCCGACAGTTGAAGTGACGTTGGCGAGCAGATCCCAGGAACTGCCAGGTTGGACAGTGACTTGAGAGAGCTCGGAATCGCCAAAAATGAGGTATCGACCGTCGCCGATGATGTCCCGCCACGCGACCCCACCAACACGGTGGCTATCAAGTCGCGAACCACGATGCACAGTCACCACACCCTGACTGCTCTCTACGCGATTGAGGACCCCCTCAAAATCTCTGCGCGACTGTGCAATAGCCGGATCAATAGTGGCGGGCAATTGGGACGAGTTGCGCCTGATGGTTACGGGTCGCGCACGCCCGGCGTCGACATCTGGCAGTTGCGCAATGAGCTGACGTGGAATGTCATACGGCTCGCACCCGCGCATCACGATGTTGCCGGAATGCCCATCAACATCTGGATGCTGCACGGCCACAAGCCCATACCCGCGTTGTACGGCCCCCATCATGCGGAGCGGGACGCGCGTACCGCGTTGCCGACCAGAATCCTCAGCGACCAGATGTCCAGATATCTCGATGCGCAATTCTGGTTCAGCGAGGATCAGTAGCGCCGCCTGCAACACATCAAACTCGGGGTCAGCGAACCGGTCACGCTCAGCGCGCTGGATGGACTCGTGTTCCGCAGCGGTGGCAGCCTGGCTGACAATGCGGAAAGGATAAGGCAGCCGATCTTGGCCAGTGCCGCGCCACAGTGCTGCAAACTGCGTAGCCGTCAGGCCCCAATAACCACCCATCGACTACTCGCCGATAACAGCAGGTGCAACGCGCGGCATGTCGCCGACCAGCGGACTGTCTGTATCTAGTGTCTCCAACACCGAATCGGACTCTTCGAAGTCTTCGTCGTCGTCGCTTTCAATGAACACCAGTGCCTCGGCGGCTTCCTGCTCAGCGCGTTCCGCAGCTTGAGCATGATGCTCGGCAACAACGCGTCCCGCGTACTGGGCGACGCCGCCGCCCAGTGCGCCAGCGAGCGCGCCGGTCGCCAGCGCGGTGCCGTACGCAGCGGAATCGCTGGCGCGGTCAGGTAGCGCGGGCGTCGAACGGCCCGAGTCAGGTGCGGTGACCTGGTCCGGAGTGGGGGACGCGGACGGGATAGATCGCGGCCCATCAGGGCCAATGAGGTCTTGCTCAGTGAGGACCTCTGGTGATCCGGTACCGACCGGGTCGGCGCCATTGAGATACGCGGACTCGGGGACAGGAAACGAGACCGAGGTGTGTGCGGCCTCGTCGATCGCTGGCCCAAACAGCAGCTCCATGGTGGCGCGTGCCGACTGTTCGGCCGCGGCAGCATCTTCGCCCCGAGTCCAGTTCCACGGCAACACCGATCGCCAATCATCAGGAACGGGCTGGGGCTCCTCGACAGAGTTACGCGCGGTGTCCAAAGAACTAGCGACGTCAGAGACAGTGTTGGCCATTGCTCCCAAACCGCTGCCCGCATCCAGTGATTCGTGGACGTGATGGGTGACCGAAGAACGGACCGCGTCGCCAGCGGACCCAGACCACCCCGACGTGCCCGCGGAGTCGATAGCGGCGGCAAACGTTGTCATGGCGTTCTCGTAGCGCTCACCGAGAGTGCGCCAGACAGTAGCCACGCGCTCGGCCTCGGTGGGATTGAGCCCGTGAAGAGCTGACGCGATCGCGGCGTGATCCCAACGCGCGGACTGAAAGTTCTCGCTACCTGATGGGATACCAGCTGATGATGGATTAGTCACCGTTGCCTCCATACGGACGTCGTGGGCCCGGAATGGATCCCCCCAATCCGGCTTGTTGCTCACACCATACCGGCGAGCCCCGACAGTCGGCGACGGGGACTACTGGGGACGGGTAGTTACTGGGGGAATGGTGATGACGGGGCGCAGCGTTTCGATCACCTCAGAATCTGAAGGCGGGGCTGCGAGATCAATATCGCCGGGAGTGGTATCAACCGGGTTGGGCAACGCGGGATATTCCGGGGCAGGTGTGGGAGCTGGCGGAGCCGGTAGCGCGGGCGCCGGTGCCGTCGGCGGGATGGTGATGGTTGGTGCGCCGGGCTGCGTTGTCTCAGTTGCCTCTGGTTCGTCCGTGACCTCAACAACAGTGAAAGTCGGTCGCGGCCGCTGCGTCGTCAACGGTGCGATCTGCCACGTAGGAGTTGGAGGAATGTAGACCGGGTTGTTGGCCGGCTGGGCGAGGTAAACCTCTGTGTATTGCGATCTGGGCGAAGTCAGTGGGTGTGCCTGAACGTAGGTGTGAGTGCTACCGAATGCGCCGCCGCCCGCGCCGAATGCCAATCCGGAAGTGATGAACAAGGTGGCCAGTGCAGCTGCGCCCGTTAGTACCGTCTTGTCTTTCATCGCTACCCGTCGTTTCGTGTCGCATCCGCGTATCTCGCTGCTGGCCCACGGCCACACCCCCAGTTAGCCGGGTCCACTGTAAGGGTTTGTTACGCGCGAAGCGAGGCAGCGTTGACAACGTCACATTAAGTAACGCGGGAGGAGACGAGCGGTTTACGCCGCAGGCTTGGTGGCGGCTCGTACGAAGCGGCCGATTTCACGGATCGCAGCACTGCCCTCGGGGACGATGCCGGCGGCGGCTTGGAAGACGTGTACCTGTCGTTCCCAGATTTGGAGTCGACAGTCGACGCCGGAGGCCGCGAGCCGCTGCGCCATCAATTCCGCGTCGACGTATGTCATTTCTTCTGATCCTGTTTGAATCAGCGTAGGCGGGAGGACGGAGACGTCGCCATCGACAGGGGATGGGCAGGGCGCACCGCCCACACGCGAATCAACGCGGGCGATCACGTCGGTGAGTGCTGCGACAGCGCGACGCGGAAAAACGGCACAGAGGTCGGCGTTTTCGTGGGCTAGCTTGCCTGCTGGGTCCAGGTTCGTGAGGGGAGAGAGCGCAGTGATGCCCGCAGGTTGGGGTAAGCCCTGCGTGGCAGCTGCCATCGCCACCATGAATGTGAGGAATCCGCCAGCTGAGTCGCCCATCATCACAATCTGATTGGGTGAATATCCCTGTTCGAGCAGCCAGCGGTAGCCGTCGATGCCGTCATCAATTGCCG
>JAAYXN010000220.1 GCA_012515885.1 Rhodococcus sp. (in: high G+C Gram-positive bacteria) | reverse complement strand
CCTCGGACGCGAGAACCCAGGACCCAGCATCGGCCGGTAGTTTCAACATCCCCGCAGCCAGAAGAATGCGCGGCTTTCCGCCCACTGTGGGGCACCCGCAGCCTACGCAAGTGACTCTTCGCAGAGGACAAGTCCGAGGGTCGTCGCGCAACAGAAGGCCTTACCGCGGTCGCTGGGTGGCCCACCTGCCTACCGCGACACGCCGGAGCGACTCAGGGCCATTCAATGTCAGATCCCTGGCGCATCGTCTGGCCTGTGGATAACTCGAACATTCGTGCGGTTTCGCCACTGTTTCCCAGGGCTTACGCTCGCACGGCCCTGTGGATTAATCCGTGGACAACATGTGGGTACATGGGGAGAATCGTGGAAAATTACACTGATGAAACTACTAGACCTTGTGGTGCTATCGAATGTCGGTACCCATATGTAGTATGGGATCGCCATGTGGCAGCCGAAGCACGACAACCCCGATCGCCGGGGGAGCCGGGTCGGGGTTGAGGGCACCAAACTGTAGGAGGGATGGCGCGTTCTACCCTAGTACCACCGCAAGGAGGCGAGTCAACCGATTCGCCGCGGGGCTCTTGGTATTCGGTGCGAGGTTCCATTGGAGGAACTTATGAGCGCGACGCTCAACCCCGGAGACCGTACGCCCCGTTCGGGGCAGTACGAAATCATCGGCCCCCGCGGGGGGCACACCGGCAAGGAACGCACCTCCACGAAGGGCAACCCCCTGCCGCCGACGCCGAAGGCCGGTCAGAGCTATCGGCTGACCGACCCGACGAAGCACTGAGGGACGCTGGCATGGTTACCCGTCGTGTCAAAGGACTCATCTACGTCCCGTGTCCGGGCTGCGGACGAAAGCTCGGCCCGTACACCTACCTGTCGGCTGGCGCGATGAAGTGCGGCCACTGTGGCCGCGTCTTCAACGTTCGCGTCTGAAGCAATCCAGCACGCGAAGGGCGTATCGCTTCGGCGATGCGCCCTTCGGGTGTCTACATCGTCGCCAATAGCACGGAGGCGTGTGCGTCCGTCAGTTTCCCCAAGAGCGCACGCCGCGCCGGAGCAGCAAGAGGAAGCAGAAGACATGGCCCGTAGTGACACTCTCCGTTCAGAGCTCGCGCGCCTCGAGGGGCGAAAGGCGACGCTAACGAGCGACATCGCCAAGGCAGGGAAGGACGCGGCCGCGGCCCGCGAAGGTGCGAGGAAGAAGCGTGAACAGGCTGGTCGCTCGAAGAGCGCTTCGACAGTGAGAACCGCGTTGTCCGCAGCAGAGCGCGAGGACAAGAAGATCGCGGTCGCGGAGTCCAAGATCGCGAAGGCGCGAAGGGACATCGCCTCGATCGACAAGTCGATCGCCGCGAAAACCACCTCGCTACGCTCTGCCGAGGACAGCGAACGTCGCTCGACGGACAGCAAGCAGAAGCAGGTCGATTCGCGTCGCCGACAGGAGGAGCGAAACCACGCCCGCGAGATCGCCCGCCTCAGCACTCCATCCGCGCAGATCCGCTACGTCGAGTTGCGGCTCCCTGAACCCGAGAAGCTGCGGGTGCTGTACCTCACGGCTAACCCAGAGGCGACGGAAGAGACGGTGACGTATCCGGACGGCACCATACAAAGGTTCGGCACGTGGCTGCGGGTGGACCAGGAGGTGCGGCAGGTGCGACAAGCACTGCGCGGCTCCAAGTACCGGGATCTCGTTCAAGTCGACCACGCTCCGGCCGCGACGACCAATGACCTCCTGGACAGATTGAACGACTGTCGACCGCACATCGTCCACTTCTCCGGCCACGCCGGAGAAGATGGGGTACTCATGGAGAATGAGGCGGGCGACGAGGACGGCGCCGACGTAACCTTCGAGTTGCTGGCGCGCATACTCGGAGCGACCGACGAACCCCCGCGGCTGCTCGTCCTGAACGCTTGCAAGAGCCTCGCCGGCGCCGACGCCCTACTGCAGACCGTGCCTGCTCTGATCGGTATGTCGGACACTATCGAGGACACGTCCGCGATCGTGTTCGCGTCCGCGCTTTACTCGGCCATCGCCTCGGCGCAGTCGCTGGCGTCCGCGCTCGAACAGGCCAAGGTACGGATGCTCGCGGCCACTCTCGACGGGTCAGATTTGCCGGAACTGCGGGTTCGCAATGACGTTGACCCCGCTGCGCTGGTGCTCGTGACGCCGCTACAGATGTAGCGATCAAGGCTGTGGCGGACCGCGTTACAGGGGACTGCTGCACGAGTACGCCACAGGTCAAGATGTCGCCCATCGGTGCAACAGTCCGGCCTACGAGGATCGGCTCTACGACGGCGCAGTTGCCGGTCCTCCATCAGAACGCGCGAAAGATGTCGCCAAGGAGCTGATGCCCTGTCCGACCCCGACCGAATAGCCGGGCCGAAGACCTGCCCGCTGAGCGTCCCGCTAATCGAACGCCACTACACCCCCATCCCTGGGCGCTGGGTGTTTTCGGGGCTGCCTGCTGGCAATGTAGCGCGGCGTCGCTGCATGGGAGCATGAACTGTGGCGTCCGTGGGCTTCCTCTTGGCCGTGCCGAGCCTCGATGGAGTGGACGAGCTCGCCTCGGTCCACGTTCGAGCGTGGCGACAAGCTTATGGAGCGCTCCTGCCGGGGCGCTTCTACGACGACGCCACGCGCCAGGCCCGGCGGGAGATGTGGTCGGGTCGACTCTCGGAGGATGACGCTAGGCAGCGGGTCCGCGTCGCTAGGCAGGAGGATGAGATTGTGGGCATCGTCGCGCGCGGTCCAGCGACGAGGCACCAGGGGCACCCGCCGGTGCGCGATGAGCAGCTCTTCACGTAGTTACGTCTTGTCTGCCTGCTACGGGCAAGGTGTCGGGCAAGCCCTCCTCGACGAGGCGGGCGCGCCGGTTCTATGAGAAGAACCGATGCGTCAACGACGGGACTGAGCAGATTGACCCTGACTTTGACGGGCTGATCGAGGTACGCATGGTCCGGTAGGCCACCGCTGCCAGCCGCGTCACGCCAGGTCAACGGCCGCGCTCACCGACCGGGCGATCGGGGTGTTGCACACCGCCGGAAATCGACGGCGCAGACTTGGAGCCTCCTAGGCCGTGTTGATCAAGCCGCTGCGTAGCCAGATCAAGGTGGTGG
>JAAYXN010000219.1 GCA_012515885.1 Rhodococcus sp. (in: high G+C Gram-positive bacteria) | reverse complement strand
GCGCTACCAAGCTGCGCCACACCCCGGTGCATTGAGCAACCTGTTCATAATAGCGAATGCGTTCATGATTTCGAAACTCGCTCGTGGCACTGCGCCTGACTTCACACGGTGAGAGCGGGTGTGTCTGAGACAGCGCAGGCCTTTCCTTGGACTGCGCCGTGGCCACCACTCACTGGGAGTGGCAGTCAGGCGATTGAGGCCGTACGACCGACGGGCACGATGTCGAGGAGGATTGCTTCGGGAGGGCAGAACGTTCGCACAGGCGCGTAGGTCGAGGCGCCGATTCCCGCCGAAACCTGAACCCACGCTGCACCAGGCGCATCCTTTGCGATCACGGCGCCGTCACCCTTGATAAGGACGGGTTCGCTGGTACCTGAGCTGCCAGTCTGGGCGCTGTTATCCGGCTGGCTCGAATCGTCACGACCCTCAGCTGCGAGCGGCCACTGGAATAGGCCGGAGGCGAGCTTTGGATCGAGATCGCAGTTCGACACCAGTGCGCGACCTCCGGGCAAGCACACCTGCCCGCCATGGGTGTGGCCTGCAAAAATGAGTGAGCAGCCGTCGTCGACCATCTGATTCAAGACACGGGTGTACGGAGCGTGCGTCACGCCGATCCGGGCGCATGGTCCGTTAACACCGTCGGTTGGGCTTGGCTGCGGGGCGGGGAAATGGTCGTAGTTCATGTGCGGATCGTCCACGCCCACAAAGTCCAACGTCCAGCCAGCGACCTCGAGGCGGCATCGCTTATTGTTGAGGTCAACCCAGCCGCGGTTCACGAAATCCGAGCGCATCTCACCCCACGCAAGCGGGACGGCGTCGTAATCCGACTCTACGCCGAGCTTTCGGTTCGACGGACCTACAAGGTAGCGCAACGGGTTTCTAAAGACTGGCGCAACGTAGTCGTTCGACCCGAACACGAAGACGCCGGGAACGTCGAGCAGGGGGTCGAGGGCGTCGAGCACGAGTGCAAGGGCCTCGTCTTCCGCGATCATGTCGCCGGTAGCGACGACGAGGTCGGGCTTGCTATCGCCAAGGTCGCGAAGAAACGAGAGTCGTTTGGAGTGCCGGACGAGCGTGTGCGCGTCGGAAATATGGAGGATGCGAAGCGGGCCGACGTCATCACTTGGGATGAGAACCGACCTGCGACGAAGCCGATAGCTGTGGGCGTGAACAAGGCCGTAGGTGAGCGTGGCCGCCCCAGCGCCGAAAGCTGCTTGACCGAGCCGGAGGGCTGTTCGTTTATTCATGGGATCAGCCTCCGCCGGCGGAAATCCAGATCTCAATCCGAGTTCCGCGGGCTGCGTTCTCGCCTGGACCTGGAACCTGTCGAATCACCGTGCCCTGGGGCTGATCAGACGCCTCGGCACGCGTTGTGTAGCCGTAGCCGTTTGCGAGCGCCGCCGACTGGGCCTCCTGCTGGGACTGGCCAACGAGGTTGGGAACGGTGCCAGATGTACCAGCCCGGTTTTGGTCGGTGGTCGAATTCTGGCCTTGAATCGAACGGGGATCCTTCGTAGGTGCCGTGAATCGTTCCATCGGCTCGTCAGCGAGTGCAGTATCCATAAACATCTTGAACGTCATCGCCGGATACAGGCCGCCGTACACTTCCTGATGGAACTGGCCATTAATGACCGAATTAAACATCGAGATGTAGCCCTCGTGGTGACCCTGCCACACGGCTGTCGCCAGCTGAGGGGTGTATCCCATAAACCAGGCGTGCCAATCCATGTTTGCCGTACCGGTCTTGCCGGCAACTGGGCGGCCGTTTGCGAGAATCGCACGCGAGCCAGTCGAGCCAGGTTCCACGACTTCTTCGAGAACCGAGGTGGTCTGACGGGCGAGCTCTGCATCGATCACTTGGCGGCACTCAGGCTCATTCACTGCAATGTCGTTGCCGTTGGCGTCCGTGATTTTGGTGAACGACAGGGGCTCGCATCGGTTGCCATC
>JAAYXN010000218.1 GCA_012515885.1 Rhodococcus sp. (in: high G+C Gram-positive bacteria) | reverse complement strand
TGAAGCTGGATTCGCCGCCCCCGCCGAACTCTTCCGGCACCTGAATCCCCAGAATGCCCAGCTCGCCCAGTCGGCGGTAGAAGTCCCGAGGCGGGTGTCCCTGTGCCTCCCATTCGGTGTACACGGGCGCGACTTCTTTAGCGACGAAGTCGCGCACCGTCTTGCGGAAGACCTCGTGATCTTCGTTGAACACCGTCCGTTGCATGGCTACTCCCAGTTCGTGATCCCACATCAGTGTTTCCTATCCGGCCCCAGCCCCTCCGGTCGTGTCTGGCAGTACCGGGTCCGGTTCCGTTTTCAACATGCCGCGAACCGAGCCGTTAGTGCAGTGGGCAGTCAGCTAACGAACCCTTAGCGCAGTCCAATACCGCTGATCGCGGAGGCGATCCCAATACCGCTGATCGTGTTAGTCCGTTGCGCCGTCGTTCGTCGACCCTCGTATGAGGTTGACGAACGCCTGACCGGCCGGAGACAGCCGATCTGGGCGATACCCCACACCGAATGGACGAACGAACCGCGGCACGACTGGCCGCGCCACGATGGAGGTGCCCGCAGATTCGGCCATAGATCGTTCGATCAACGTGCCACCGAGCCCGGCAGCGACGAGCGGCAACCGGGCTTCGCGGTGTTCGCACACGACAGCCAAATCCAAGGACAGCCCCGCCTCACGGATCCCTGCCTCAATTTCGTCGGCAACGGACCCGCCGCGGGGCACGAACACCATCGGGACATGGGGGAGTTCTGTGAGCTGCACCGGACCTTCCGGCAGCAGTGTACCGGCCGGGTAGGCGAGCCAATACTCTTGTTCACCAAGCACTTCCACGGCGAGGTCGCTGTCATCGAGCGGCAGATGCGCGACCACGAATTCACTGTTGCCGTCACGAATCGTGGCACTCGCATTGTGCTCACCACGCAGCTCCGAAAGCCGCACGGTCACACCCGGATAGAGCCGTCGATACTGCGCAATAAGTTCCACCAGACGTCCAACCGCCATCGGCGGAAACGCCGAAATCTCTAACGTGCCGGACAATTCTCCGCTAGATGCCGCGAGGTGATCCCTCACCGACGTCACGTCCCGAAGAAGCTGACGTCCCGGGCCGAGCAACGCGCGCCCGGCCGCGCTGAGCACCATTCCCCGGCCAATCCGGTGAAACAGCTGCACCCCCAGCTCACGTTCCAAGCCGCGCAGCGCCTGTGAAACGGTGGGTTGCGCGACACCCAGCGCGGCCGCGGCGCCGCCGATACCGTCGTGTTCGACGACGGCAAGGAAGTATTCGATCTGGCGTAATTCCACCGCTACAGCTCCCCTTCCTGGGGCCGCGCAGACACCCCGGCAACAGACAGAAACGCTTCCGCCGCAGGTGAGAGGGGCCCGGTGCGGGTCAACATGCCCAGGGAACGGGTCACCGAAGGGTCGAGTGAGCGAACCACCGCACCGGGAATGTGGTTTTCGGCCACCGATCGTGGAAGCAGCGCCACACCCACACCGCGAGACACCAGCTCCCAAGTGGCGGTCGGATGTGCGCAATCAACGACGACGTTCTGTGCACTGCCGTCAACAAGTTCGGCGAACAGTGCCGCGTTGCCTTCATCGCTCCGATCGAGAATCAGCGGCAAGTCCGCGAGCGCTTCGCGAGGCACCGGGTCGGCAACCGAACCAGCCAAGTCCGACACAGCCTCCGGTGGAAGCGCCACCACCATCTCCTGCGTGCCCAGCGCATAGGTGGTGAGCGTCGCGTAGTCACGAGGAAGATCCACGACCGCGATCTCGGCGCGGCCACGTCGAATCGCCGTCGCCGCCCCGACCGGGCTCTCCGCCGAAATGAGCCGCACGACGACGCCGGGAAAGTGTTCACGAAAACGCCGCACGATGCCGACGAGGGGATCGATGGAGAACGCAGAGTAGGTGACGACGTCGACGCGGCCCGACTCGATCGCTCGCACTGCCGCGACGGACGCTTTTGCACTGGCCACGTCGGCCAGGATCTGCCGGGCCGCAATGTTGAGCCGTTGACCCTCTTCGGTGAGTTCTAGCCGTCGACCTGCGCGGGAGAACAGGGTGACGCCTAGCCGCTGCTCAAGGGTGCGGATCGCTTGGGACAGGGAGGGCTGCGAAATGTAGAGGGACTGCGCCGCACGCGTGATGCTGCCGTGATCGACAACGGCAACAAAGTAGGTGACTAGGTGCAAGTCCACTAGTTCATCCTAGGAAAGTAAGTGCTGCGAACTAATTGAAAGGGTGAACCGCCGGGCCTCGGTGGGGCTCACAGGTGCTTCTTCGCATCGCGGACGAGGCCGCCGCCGATGATGAGACGTTGAATCTCGCTGGTGCCCTCGTAAAGACGTAGCAGACGTATGTCTCGGTAAATGCGTTCTACCGCAACGCCTCTCATGTAGCCGCTGCCCCCATGAATCTGAACGGCAAGATCAGCAACCTGGCCCGCCATTTCTGTGCAGTACAGCTTTGCCACCGACGGTCCACTGCGGCGATCCTCGCCGCTGACGTAGCGTGCAGCCACATCACGCACCAACGCCCGTCCCGCACTGACCCCCACCTGCTGGTCCGCAAGCATCGCCTGCACCAGCTGAAAATCGCCGATCGGGGTGCCGCCCTGACGGGTCGCTGCGGCATAGGCCACCGACTCGTCCAACGCGCGCTGCGCCGATCCCACCGCAAGCGCAGCGATGTGGACGCGGCCACGAGCCAACGACGTCATCGCCGCGCGATACCCTGCATCTTCATTGCCGCCAACAAGAGCGTCGTCGCCAACCTCGACGTCGTCGAAAAGAACCTCAGCCGTCCAAGCGCCTTCCTGCCCCATCTTCTTATCTTTCGGGCCGACCGTGACACCCGGAGCGTCTGCGGGAACGAGGAATACGGCGATCCCCGGGCCGCTGTCATCCGCGGGGCGGGTGCGGGCAAAGACAACAAACAGGTGCGCGGACGGGGCGTTGGTGATGAAGCGTTTGGTACCACTGATCACCCACGTACCGTCGCGGCGAGTTGCCTTGGTCGTGAGGCCACTCGGATTCGATCCCGCTTCAGCTTCGGTGAGTGCAAACGAGGCGACGACCTCGCCTGACGCGATGCGTTCAAGCCACGTCGACTTCTGCTGGTCCGTTCCGAAATTGACCAGAACCTGCCCGGCGATGCCGTTGTTGGTACCAAACATGGACCGCACGGCAAGGGAGGTGTAACCGAACTCGAACGCCAACTCCACGTCCTGCGCGAGGTTTAGGCCTAGCCCGCCCCACTGCTGCGGGATGGCATACCCGAACAATCCCATCTCGGCGGCAGTGCGCCGAATGTCTTCAGGAATCGCATCGGTCTCGGCGATCTCGCTTTCGCGGGGCAGCACCTTCTTGCGGATGAACTCGCGCGTCTGATCCACGATGTCGGTGAAATCTGAATCACTGACTTCGCTGGAACTGGAGTTACTGACGTCCTCAGGTGCTGCGGGCATAGAACGAAGTATTGGAGCGCATATCGAGTGCGTCAAGGTGCCGCCGTCCGCCACTCATTCCTAGATCAGTGTTCCTACCTGCATGTATAGGCAAAGCCTTACCCTTCAGTTAGCGTCTGCGTCTTTGTTGGGAAGCAGGGCGGGTGCGGCCCGGCGCTCACGTTGAGGTCCTTGGGAGGTGAGTGGAAGATCGGCGAGCCGCGAACATGACACTCTTCCGCGGCACCGGTCTGTCGAGTTATATGACCGGTAACGTTCGTAACCATTACCGGCGCACGACGCAGCCCAAGCAAGACCAACACAGAGGAGAGTCATGCTCGTACTCAGCGGAATTGACGAAGTCGAAGGTGCAGTAGGGAAAAGCCTGGGGCCTTCCGAGTGGTTGGAAATCACCCAGGAGCGGGTCAACCTGTTTGCGGACGCCACCGACGACCACCAGTGGATTCACGTTGATGCCGAGCGCGCCGCGCAGGGGCCATTTGGTGCCACAATCGCGCACGGATTTCTCACCCTGTCACTGATCCCCTACCTCGGCTCCGCTCTCATGCGGATCGACGGGGTGGCGATGAAAATCAACTACGGACTCAACAAGGTCCGTTTCCCCAGTCCCGTCACCGTCGGCTCACGGGTACGCGCCACCGGTGAAGTCCTGGAAGTACAGCGAAACCCTAAGGGCGCCAGCATCATCGTCCAGTACACCATCGAAATTGATGGAGAAAGCAAGCCAGCATGCGTCGCTGAAACCGTCACCCTGATTGTTCCGTAATCATCTCTAGCGACCCGCTAGGCCGCCATTTCTAGCGACCCGCTAGGTCACCACGTCTAGCGGCTCGCTAGACGGTCCCGAAGTTCGCGCAGCTCAGCTTCCGCATCGCCAATTTCTACCGCGAGATCGGCAAGCTCGGTCTGCGCGTCTTCGCGGGCATGAATAGCGAATTGGCCTTCTTGCTCAGCGTTTTCAAGGGTGCATCGCAGATGCGCGATACGGTTGGTCACTTCAGCGACCCGAGTTTCGGCATCACCTAACCGCACCCGGGCCTCTTCTTCGCGCACCCGCGCTTCAGCTAACGCCACCTCGACCACGGTGATGCGTTGGGGATCGACCGGGGCGAGTTCTTCCGGCTCGACGCTGCCGTCGACACCGGTATCGCTACCGTCTTCCTCCGGTGCCGTGTCGGTATCTGGGTCGCTGACCAGGGACAGCCCGACCGGTCCGAACCCGCTATAGCGCGCCGCCGCCAGAACTCGGCCCCGACGCAGATCCTGGGCAACCTCGCGTTCGGCAAGGCACGCGCCAAGCGTTTGCGCCACATCACGCAGCACGCTGTCACCGACTGGATGACCGTTTTCGTCCGCCAACTCGCGTGTTCGTGCGGTGAGCGAACGAATCGCCATTTGGCGTCGCGTCGACAATTCCCGAAGTTCGCAGGCAGAAAGCCGCCGATGCGCTTCCCCCAGTTCGATTCCTAACTGAAGTAAATCGTCAATAGCGCGAGGATTATCGCGAGAAAGCACGTTAAGTACCCATGCCGCGACAGTGGGTTTCTTTAGCTTTCCGATAGCGATGGCCAGCGGGCGCCGTCCCTCGCTGCGTGCCTGTTCAATCAACTTCGTGCGTGAGGCAACAAACTCTGATGGCAAAAGGCCATAGAGCTCGTTAACCGCAGCATCGAGGTTCACATCTCGATAGTGCCATTAGGCCCTAATGTGTCGGCTTGAATCGCTCAATAGCGTTTAATTAGTGGGCTTTTCGTGACCTACATTTAGTGAAAGCGATGGTCAGCTATCGGAGTGCGCGGGCCGAATTTCGGTTTGACGGCGCGGCCACTAGCCATGAGCAATCGGATCACGCGGTACCGGTGCGGGCGCATCGGCTCAAGGTAAGTCACCATTTCCGCATCGTCGATCGAGCGTCCTAATAGTGACCACCCGACGATTCCCGCCAGATGGTAGTCACCCACCGACAGGGCATCGGGATCACCGATCGCGCGCTGGAGAGTCTCCGCCGCCGTCCACACCCCGATGCCGGGCACCGACATCAACCGCGTCGCAGCTTCCGCCGGGTCGAGGTGGACGAGGCGCTCCACACTGTCGGCGACCTGCGCGGCCCGCACAATCGTGCGGGACCTCGCCGGGTCAACGTTGGCGCGATGAAACTCCCACGACGGGATACGCCGCCACACCTGCGCTGACGGCGGAACCCGCATACCGTCCGGTGCGGGACCAGGCGCTTTCTCGCCGAACCGCGTCACCAACCGCCGCCACGACGCATAGGCAGCGACACTGTGCACACGTTGCTCCAGCACGGCCGGTACCAGCGCTTCGAGTACGCGATGGGTGCGTCCGATCCGCAAACCAGGGTGCTGGCGGTGCGCTTCCACCAGGAGCGGATGCGTGGGGGTGAACGTCGACGGATCGTCCTCCATGCCCAGAAGCGCTGGTGCGTGCGCAACCAACTCCTGCGCGCCCGGCCCCCACGCCTGGCAGCGCACGGTCCGCGCATCAACCTGGGTGATACGAAAAGTGACCGGACCAGCGGGCATGTGCGACGTGCGCCATATCGAGCCGTCTGCGGCGACGTGAAAGCACGGGTCATACGGGCCCCGCCGCGCAGGCGCCAACGCGGCCGCAGCATCGAGGGGATGCGAGGCGACGATGGTGGTAGCAACCAGGTCCAGACTGAGCATTACGCGCGAGCTTAGGTCATCGTTCGAGCACCTAAACAATTTCTGCTGCGCGCCACCGCCCAAGCGAGGTCCGTGCCACGCGCCAACCCCGCACGGACGTAGGGTCAAGTCATGATCATCGTGAGCACCGACGGCTCGTGTCTACGCAACCCCGGAGGCGCGATCGGCTGGGCATGGGTCAATCACGAAGGTCCCAGCGCGTCCGGTGGCAGCCCCTGCGGCACCAACCAGATCGCCGAACTACAAGCACTCCTCGAAGCAATCCGCGCCCACCCCGGCCCCGAGCCGCTGCTCATCGAATCGGACTCGCAGTACGCCATCAAATGCGCCTCCGAATGGCTCCCCGGGTGGAAACGAAAAGGCTGGAAGACCTCGTCCGGAGCCCCAGTCAAGAACCTCGAACTCGTTCAAGACATCGAACAGGAAATCACCGACCGCGAAGGCCCCGTCCGCTTCCGATGGGTACGCGGACACGTCGGAAACCACTACAACGAAATCGCCGACACCCTCGCCGGAGAAGCCGCTCGCGCCGCAGAAGCAGAGGGCCAATCAGCTCCGACGTCGGTCGCAGTACCCGAACCGATAGCAGTACAACCAGCGGCTGACCGGGCGAAACTTGCCGAGACGGCGCAGACCACTGCCGCACCTATTAAGACACCTATTGCCGCAGTGCAGGCAGCCGCCGACGAACAAGACGGCGAACTCACCCTGTTCTAGGGGCAGTCGCTAATCGCGGCTGTCACACAAGCCGCTGGTCGCGGCTGTCACACAAGCCGCTGGTCGCGGCTGTCACATGAGCCGCTGGTCGCGGCTGTCACATGAGCCGCTAATCGCGGCGGCGGAGCACCGAGAGGTCCAGACGCGCAATACCGCGCACCTTCTTCGGACGCAGCGACTTCACCCGGAACGCAGAATTGCCGTCCAACTCTTCCGCCAGAGGCTTATCAACAAGCACCGTCCCCGGACGTGCACTGCTGGTCAGCCGGGCCGCAGTATTAACCACCGACCCATACAGGTCGCCGTAACGCACCAGCGCCGAGCCGAGAGCCAAACCAACCCGCAGCTCAGGATCCGATTCATCAGCGAAAACGTCCTCCTGAATCTGCAAGGCCGCCTCCGCCGCGGCAGCCGGATTCTCGAACGCGAACATCACCTCATCGCCGACGTTTTTCACCACCCACCCGTGATGCTTCGTGATAATCGCCGTCGTCGTAAATTCGAATCGTTCCAGCAGGGCAGACAGGTCACGTGCACCGATCCGCCGCGTCAACGACGTGTAGCCGACAATGTCAGCGAAGCCAACGACAAGCGTCCGGCCAGCAAGATCATCAGTGGGCGCCCCGACATTGCGGCCCGTTGTGGACGCAACATGACGGCGCCACACATACGTTTGCAGCGCCTCCACAACCGGAATGACCTCCGCAGCCAGATCGCGGACCTGGGTGCGCGTCTGTTCCGCAGTGGTGGCACCAGAACCTGCCAGCTCCTCCAAAATATGGGTGCTGAGCAGGGAAACCTGCCACTCGGCGATCCGCGACATGGCCTGCCCCAACGCCCGAGCCGCCGCGACCTCACCCTCAGGGGACAGGACGCCGCGTTCAACAAACCCCGCGATCGCGCGCAATGCACGGGCGTCCGCGGCAGTGAACATCCGGGCATTCGGGTCTGGATCGAGCGCAAACCCCATCGACACCCACAACCGGTCGGCCCGCTCACGGGTCACACCTGCCGCCGCCGCCACCTCGTCCTGGGTATAGACACGTTCGCCGTCAAGGAGATACTCCTCCAAGCCATCCTGGATGCGCGTGAGGATATGGGTGTCGTAGTGCACCGACTCTCTATCGTCGGAGCTATCTGCCGAAGGGTCGCTTCGGGCAGCGTCATTCAGGGCAGGAAGGTTCGCGACGTCATCAACAGGTTGATTGGCATCCGAAGCAGGCAAATCGTGTGGGGCTTCAGAGCGCGCCGACGGCTTCCGTGACCTTGAACTCATCGCCCACTCACTCCCATCCGGTCGGCACTGCTGCGTTGGCAACGCCGTACATTGCACTGCTTAGCCAGGCGTCACGTGTCATGCGTACGACGCTTCGTAGCCGCTAATCTTCCACACTGGTAGATCTCACAGGTGAGTCAGGAGACACATTTCGGAAGGCACGTGGGGGCACACGCACGCATGTGTCGGTGGCATGTGCGAGAGTGAGCGCGATTCGCTGACCCGAAAGGATTCACCATGCCGCCCCGCAGTCGAGCCGGTGCCACTGGACTCACGGCAGAAAACCTCGCCACCTTGGCCGACGCCATCGAGCAGGGCCGTCGCGCAACTGTGTATTTGCGGGAGGCCATGCCCAGTTTGGGTCTTGAGGCCGGAACGTCAGCCAAGGTGCTGTCAGTTGACGGCAACACCGTCGTGATTAGCCCGAAAGGTGTCAATGATGAGCTTCCTTTTGAGGCCGAAGAGCTGACGGCGACGCGGCCAAAACCCGCCCCGACTGCGGCCACCGCGGCCAGCTCCTCTGCGTCCAATTCCTCTGGAGACGGTGCGCAGCCCCAGGTGTATCAGGGAATTGAGCCGGGGCCAGCGCCCGTCAAGCGCAGCCCAGCCACCCCGAAGCCGGATGCAGCCCCAAAGTCAGATGCAGCCGGCGCGGCGTCGACGCCGCCGCGTAAACGCGCGCCCGCCAAGAAGAAGGCGCCCACCGCTGTCGCCGTCACGATCCATGCTGGGGCAGACGGAGAGTGGAGCGTCGTGGTCACTGCGGGTGCAAAGAAGCACCCCAAAGCGACACCGGTCAGCGCAGACGCTGTTGAACGCGCCGTTCAAGAACTCGGCGATACGGCGACGATCGAGGCCGTCGAGTCGGTACTGGCCGTTGCCCGCGAGAGTGCGGCCGCGCGGGTTGAAGAACTCAGTAAGCAATTGGAGGAAGCCCGCGCGGCACTAGAAGCGCTCGGCGCTGTCGGTTGATTCTGTCGGTACCTGCCTGTTGGTTGAATGTGCGAAACGTCCCCTCTGATTGACCGTCGAGTGACACGCTGTAGGGGCACTGTCCGGTGCAGCACGGGTTTGGTCGACGGGAGGGCAGAAAATGCTCATTGGGCGTATTCGCAGGCACGCCGGGAGACGTCTCGCAACAGTCCTTGGGGCTGCGGCGTTGGTGATCGGTGGTGTCACGGTCGGTAATGCCGCAGCCGCTCCGGTAGCTGCACTGGGCGGCGGGTCCGGCATCGTGGTCGACAATCAGCTGGTGTGCACAATCACCACGATTGGCCACGACAATGCGGGTCGCCTCGTCGGGCTAACTGCCGCGCACTGCGGAAATCAGGGGTCAACGGTGGTCCCGGAGTATCTGCGTGACGCTGGCGTCGTCGGCCATTTTGCCGTGGTTAACCACGCACTGGACTACGCGGTCATTCACTTTGATCGCGCCAAAGTCCATCCGATTAACCACGTCGGCAACGTCACCATCACCCATATCGGTCCGCCAGCGGGCTTCCCTCAGGTCGGATGTAAAGAAGGCCGCACCACAGGCCATACCTGCGGCGTCGTGTGGGGCGATGTTCTTCAAACCCAGGAAACGTGGACGCAGGCATGCGTCATCGAAGGTGACTCCGGTGCCCCGATGGTGGTGGGAACCACGCTGGTTGCCATGGTCAACGCGTACTTCATGTTCCCGTGCGTGGGGCCCGAACTCGGCACCAACATCGACCTCATCATGCATGACATCAACATCAGAAACGGTGTCGGAGCAGGCTTCAGGCCCATCTAGTTTTGACTGTTTAGGAACCGCCCGTCCTATCCGCAGACCGCGCCGCGTGACGCCGAGCCCACCAGCTTGACGTACTTAGACAACACGCCGCGGGTGTAGCGGGGGGCGGGCGGTTCCCATCCCACACTGCGCGCTGTCAGTTCCGCCTCATCGACCTGCACATCAAGCGTGCCGTCGGCGACATTGAGCCGGATGATGTCGCCGCTTCTGATAAACGCGATCGGCCCGGCATCCACGGCCTCAGGTGCGATATGTCCGACGCACAGGCCCGTCGTTCCGCCAGAGAACCGGCCATCAGTCAGCAGCAGAACATCTTTGCCCAGGCCAGCGCCTTTAATGGCGGCCGTGATGGCCAGCATCTCGCGCATCCCCGGCCCGCCCTTGGGGCCCTC